>JBFZEN010000070.1:0-12990 GCA_041306805.1 bacterium | reverse complement strand
GTCCGACTCGGTCCGCCGCACGGACTGCTCAAACAGGCTGTGCCGGGCGCTGACCTGGGCCGCTTCGACGGATGCACCGGTTCCGTTCACGGCCTTTCCGGTCCACACGCACAGGTCGGGCCTGAGCCTTGCGTTCCACTGCACCCTCTGTCCGGCTGTAAAGGACAGGGTGTCGCTGAGGGGCGCAAAACCCTCCTTCACGGCCGAGAAAACGTAGGTGCCCGGCGAGAAGAGAAGGCCCAGCCTTTCGCCCCGCTTATCCGTGGAAAGGGGAAGCCCCATGTCCACGCCCGACAGCGCGTCGTAGGCGACCGTTACCCTGGGCAGCGATTGGTCGTCGCTTGTTGCGTCCGTGCCCCCGTCGTCGCAGGTGCGGATGTCGAAGACCGCGTAAGGCGCGTCGTATTGAAACCGCCGCATCTCGCAGGGAAACTCGCCGCCCCTTCCGTCCAGCGCGGCGACTTTCCATTCATAGGAACCTTTCACCAGGCGCCTGACCGCGTCGACCTCGTAGACCGTGTTGGATGTCGTCGCGGCGTTTTCCCAGACCGGCCTGACCACTTCGACGCCTTCCTCCGTTTCGAGCTTGAAGAGGTAGAAAACGTATCCCGCGGCTCCGGCGGCGGCATTCCACCTGAAGGCGATGGACGGACCGGCAAGCGAAGCATTCGCTCCCGGATGAACCGGCACGGGCGGAACGATGCCGTTCTGGGCGGACGCCGCGCGGAAGGCCCCGACGCCCGACTGCACCGTGGAAGCCAGTTCGGCCCTGTTGCCGTAGCAGTTCAGCACCACCCACCAGTAACGCCCTCCCGGAACCAGAGGCGCCGGCTGGCTGGTGAATGTGCCGCTGGGATCGCTTTCACCGTAGGCCACGGAGGTCTTCGGCGTCAGCACGGCCCAGACGGGGTTCGCGCCTTCCAGCGAATACTCGCCCGTGTTCTTGTTCTCGGTGATGTTGATTTCGCTGTCTGTCATGATGAGAAAATAATAGGGAACCCCCTGCACCGCTTCCCACTGAAAAACGGGCGTGAGCGTGTTTGGGTCGCCCAGGGGGCCGATCATGACCGGGGCTTTGGGGCTTTCGATCACGACCGGAAATTCGTCGCTGGCCAGCCCGCCGCTTTTGATGCGGCAATAATAAATGCCCGTGGCCATGCCGGCCTGCGACGGCGTGAACCGCACCCGGTTCAGGCTTCCCTCTTCGGTTATCGTGCCCGAGGGCTGCCCCGGGACGGGGCCGTATTCGAAAACGCCCTGGCCTGTGACCGGCTCGGTCCATGAGATGACGGCCTGCCGGTCCCAGGGGAAAAAGGCCCGCATTCCCGATGCCGGCACGGGCTTCTCGCCGGGTTTTTCGACGTACACGGTCCACGATCTCGAGTCCGTTCCATTGGCGTTTGACGCCTCGGCCTGCATAAGCACGCGCCCTTCGAACGACACGCCGGGACTGAACGAATAGGCCTTTCCCGTCTGTCCTGAAATGACGTTTCCGTCTTTCTTCCACGCGTATTGGAGGTTCGAACCGGACGCCTGTATTTCGAGGTGAAGCGTCCTTCCGCCGGCCAAAGTGGTGTCGAAACGCGGGCTGCAAAAAACGATTTTCGGAACGTCGGCCGGAACCGCGCTTCCCCTGACCGACACTTCGACGGATCCGTGCGCGGGAACGTCGGTTGAAACGTAATAGACGCGCTGGTTCGTTCCGTAGTCGATGAACTGCAGGATACGTCCCCCGGATACGGTGAACGGGCCTTTGTCCCTTTTGACGTGCAGTTTGGCCAGAACGCCGGGAATGTCGGTGTCGTTGTCGTTGACGACGGCGGCCGTCACAAAAGCGGACGTCCCGTCGTTGGCGGGAGACGCGTCCATTCTCAGTCTTTTGAATCTGAGCAGCGGCGCCTCGGAAATTTTCCCGTTGTTGACCTTCACCAGCCTGTATTCGCCGCGGTCGTTCATGGTGTAGGAAGTGCCGATCTTGAACGCCTGCCTCAGGCCCAGCTTTTCCATGGAGCTCAGATGGGTGTGCCCGTAGAACAACCCGTCGACGGCGTACCGGTCGATGAAGTCGCCCGTGATCTGCCGCGATTCGTCGAAATGCGTGAAGAGAATGCGGCTTTTTTCGCCCGACTGAATCGAGGCGGTCAGCGTTGCGTTCAGCCATTGCATCTGGGCCGCGGTAAACGTCTTGGTGGGAATGTCGTACATCTCGAGGCCCGCGAAACGGATGGAGCCGTAGAGAAATGAGAAGTTCCATGCCGGTCCGAACGCGCGGGACCAATACGTGTGCCCGTCGTACCACAGGTCGTGGTTTCCGCCCGTGATGAAAACGGGCGCCCTCGCCTCGGCGAGATATTCCTGCGCCAGCCTGTACTGGCTTTCATCCTGGCCGTTGTCCACGATGTCCCCGGTTTGAAGAACGAACTCGGGTGATACGATGCCGATTTCCCTGATGATTTGCCTGAACTCGGGTACGGTGTTCGCGTCGTCGTAAAAACCCGCCCATGACACCGAGGGCAGGTGGCAGTCGGGCAGGTGCACGAAGGTGAAGTCGGTCTTGAAGGCGGGAATGATTTTCACGCACGACTGCACGGCGTCGTCCACGCCCCCCGACGCGCGGACGCGTAAATCGTACAGCTCGAAGGGCGCATCCTGGGGCACCTTCGCCGTCAGCGTGCGCACGCCGTTGGCGTATGCCCCCGCCGTGACCTCGAGAGTCATTTCCTTGTACGGCATGGAGAGCGAGGCCGACCATCCCGTGTTGTCCGATCCTGTTTTGCACACGATGGTGAACTGCCCGCCCGGGACGGCGAAGCAGGGTCTCCCCAAAAGGGGACTTTGCACCGTGCTGACGATATCATACGCGAAAACGCGAAGCTGGAATAAAAGGGAGAAAACCAGACCGGCGGAGAATACTATCCGTATTAATGGAATGGTACGTTTCCGTGAATAACCGTAACGCATATCCTGACGTCTTCCCCTGTGAAAGATCAACTTTATAATTGACTTATGAACAATCCGCACAACCACGATAAATCATTAATGATAAAGCAATTCAGGTGCCAGAGACGCAAAAGTGGAGTTAACCAATTATTAATATTTTGATTGCGGGCGCATCGTTTTTTGCCTGCATGCCCCTGGCAATGGCTGCGTTTCGATCACATGAATCAAATGCGATACCCTTTCCATATTTTGATCATGGACAACGTATTTGACAAGGAGACGTAGAATAGGTATATTTATAACAATTCCATCCACTTGATTTTACCTTTCAATGAAAAGGAGAAAAAGGCCATGGCGAAATCCAAATGGATAATCATACTTTTTCTGTCGGTTTTCGTCTTCCAGGCCCACGCCGAGGACAACACCGGGAAGAAGGACTTGAAGGACATCTACACCGCGATCACGAACAAGGTCAACTCCGCCATGCTCACGCGGAGGGGATCGAATGAGATCGAGGGTTCCGCCTCGTTTCAGTCTGTGAGGACGGAATACGACAAGGGCCTCAAGATCACCGAACGGCTTCTCAATGCCGATTTCGGATATGGACGCTTTGTTTTCAACAACCTTTCCCTGGGAATTCTTCTTTCAGTGAGAAACCAGAGCGTCACAAACGAGATCACAGACGTAAAAAAATCGACGAACCAGATCTGGATCGGACCCTCGCTGAAAAAATATTTCGGAAGGGACAAGGTCAGGCCCTTTGTGTCGGCCCAATACCTGCTGTTGCGCGGCGACATTTTCGAAGGCGGCGAGGCCGACCTGGGCGCCGGGCTCATGATACACGTCGCCGGCAACATGGGCCTCATATTGCAGGCCAGGTACGGTTTTCTGACCACCGACGACGAGACCGTCAACAGCCGGAACCGCCTGCTTCTCGCCGCCGGCATGATCCATTTTACGCTTTAGTCTTGTGCTGTAAGGCGATGCTTGTAAGGCTTTGCCGTTGAAGCCAACGGTGGTTCAGCTCCGCATGTGGGACCTTTACTTCAGGAGGACAATCATGAAAAAAATCATCGTATTCCTCGCGTTGTTCGCCGTTCCGGCTTTATTTTCGCAGCCCCAGCAGCAGATCAAGCCCGTTCGTTTGGAGAAGCTCTCGGACAATCTCTATCAGGTCATGGATGGCCGCGGTGCCCAGGGCGGTGTGTACGTCGGTGCGGACGCCGTGCTGCTCATTGATTCGAAAATGGACAGCCTTTCCGTGATGCAGGAATTGGAGGCTTTGCGCGCGATCACGGACAAGCCAGTCCGTTACGCGGTCAACACCCACGCGGACGGCGACCACGTGAGGGGAAACCGGTTCCAGCCCGGGGGGACGGTTTTCATATCGCATGAAAACTGCCGCAGGGAAATGCTCCTTCCCGGCAGAAACGGCGGTCCCTCGGAATTTTCAACTCCCGGCATGCTCCGTTTCCTTCCGTCCATCACGTTCTCGGAGAAAATGGACGTCTACATCGGGGCGAAACGGATCGAACTGCGGCATTTCGGCACGGCGCACACCACGGGCGACGCCGTGGTGTATTTCCCGGAGGAGAAAACCGCATTTGTCGGGGACATGATTTTTCTCTCCCGCCCGCCGCTCATTCACGCGTTCAAGGGCGGCAACTCTTTCGGCGCGGTGAAGGCGATCGAAAAAATGCTTGAAACGCTGGACGCCGAACGCTTCTGCAGCGGTCACAGTGACATTGCAGGTCGTGACGGCGTCACGACCTACGTCGCAGGCCTGAAGGACAGGCAGGAAAAGATACGCGGCCTCATGAAGAAAAGCCGGACCCTGGACGAAATAAAAAAGGCTTTCGCCGGGAACGAATCGGCGCTCGTGGAGATCATCTTCAACGAAATCAAATCAGGGCAATGAATCCTGTAAGCCGCGACGCCGTCGCGGCCTAAAGAGACGTCCATTCACCACGGAGAAAAACACGGACAGATCACGGATCAGGGTCAGATGATCCGTGTCGTTCCGTGTTGACTTTTCGTGGTTATTTTTTCCGGGAGGTGAGACAGAAATGAAATCCATTTTCGTCGAAAAAAACATTCCTAAAATGCTGCTGCTCAAAACCTTCGGCCCCCTCTGGCCGGGAATGTGCTGGACACGCTTCAGCCCCGTGACCGTCGCGGACCTGCCTGAACCGGCCCTGCCCGGGCCGCGGTGGATCAAAGTTGCAAACAGGCTGTGCGGCATATGCGCCTCCGACCTGTCCATGCTGTTCGTCCGCGTGGATCCGTCCGTGGGCCCGGCGGCGCTTCCCGGCAACCGGCGGTTCTACCTCGGGCACGAAACCGTGGGCGAGGTGGTGGAGACCGGCCCGGAAGTGACGCGCTTCAAGCCCGGGGACAGGGTGATCATGGACAGCCGCGTTTTCGGACCGCATTGCCTGAGCCAGGGCATCTCTCCCGCCTGCCGTTCATGCAATGAGGAGAAATACAGCCTGTGTGAAAACGCCTCGGCGGGAATCGGACCGCGGGGCGTGGGCGGAGGATGGGGCGACGGGTACACGGCCCACGAAACCGAGGTGTTCCCCGTCCCGGAAGACGTTCCGGACGACGCGGCCGTTCTCATGGAACCCATGGCCGTGTCGGCGCATGCCGTGCTGAGGCGCCCTCCTGTCGACGGGGATAACGTGCTCGTGGTGGGGGCCGGAGCCATCGGCCTGTTCGCGATTCAGGCGGCGCGCGCGGCCTGCCCCGGCTGCCGCATCGCGGCGTCGGCCCGGTATCCGCATCAGAGGGAATTGGCGCGGCGATTCGGGGCCGATGCCTTTCTCGATCCGGGGGATGCATACCGGTCGGCGGCCGGAATCACCGGGGCCAAATCGTACAGGGCCCCCATGAACAGGGGCATGCTGCTGGGGGGGTTCGACGTGGTGTACGACTGCGTCGGCAGGGCCCGCACCGTGGAAGACAGCCTGCGCTGGACGCGCGCCGGGGGAACCGTGGTCATGGTGGGAATGGACCTGCACCGGATGCGCGTGGATCTGAACCCCGTCTGGTACCAGGAAGTCGGCCTGATCGGGTCGCAGGGCCACAGCGTGGATGATTTTCAGGGAAAGAAAATGCACACCTACGACAGGGTGCTGGAATGGATGCGCGCGGGAAAAATGAAAACGGACGGGATCATCACGCACCGTTTCCCTTTCGCCGGGTACAAGCGGGCCGTTCAAACCGCGGCGTCCAAAGCCGAAGGCAGGGCGGTCAAGGTGGTTTTCGACTATACAATAACCGGTTGATTCAAAACGGCCGCCAGTGGGCAATCGGCGCCAATAGAAATTTCTTGCCATTTCCAAAAAAATGGCTATTTTACAGTTATCATTTCAAATGATCTGGCTTTTTTAATCCAAAACAGCATACTCTTTCAGTTGAAAGAACCGGATCGTGTAAAAAGGCAATCGATCTCACCAAGGGACATTCATGAGGATCGTTCCAGATATGAACGTGTTAATCCCGGGGCAAATCCGATTTCAGCTGATAAAACGGGTGGTCTGGCAGGCGGTATCCTGCAACTGTGTTTTCTTGGCGCATACCGTTCATTTAAAAAGGGGAAAATATGAGATTATGCATACTGTTGCTGCTATTTTGTTTACCCCATGCTCAGGCACAGAATGTTTCCCCTAAAATAAATATATCAAACAATCCCGATGTAACCGATTATGGATCCGTCCTTGCCGTTGATCATGGCCAAAACATACACGCGATATGGTCGGGCTATTATTCTCAACAGGGCGCGCCGGACGATATAATCAGCGACCTTTTTTATACGAACAATAGAACAGGACAATTTTCCACACCAATAAAGATTACCGCGGAATTCGAGAATGCGGAAGACCCGATGTATGAACAAAAATTCTATTCTACATTCGTTTCTTTGGCGATAGACAAAGACGACAACGCCCATTTTGTTTTTACGCGCAATGCAGCGCAAAACAACCAGCTCGGCTCTGATCTGTATTACGGCTTTGTTCAAAAAAACGGCACGGCGGAAGCGTATCCGATCATATTCAGCGGTTACAACATGTATATCAATGACATCATTGAGCCGGTCGCCCCCAAGATTTTTATTGATTCGAAGAATCTGGTGCATGTTTTATTTATAAATGCGGGCTTCCCTTTTTCCATTTATCATGGAATAAAGCGTGGATCGGATAAAAATTCATGGTCCTTGAACATTGCATTGGCAGACACATCAATATTAGGATATGATGCCGCCCTTGACAAAAAGGACGTCTTTCACATCGCCTATATTGCGGACCGCTCGTATCCCGAGAATCATCAGGCCACCTTTTATTCGAATAACAGCAGCTCCGATTTCTCCAATCCGATACGTGTCTGTCCTGAGAATATCAGTACTTTTGGGGGACCTGCCATCATCGTCGGGAACGACGGAACGGTTCATATTTTGTACGATGTTTTCGGCGCGGTTCCATTCGGCATGGTGGGGTTTAGAGCAAGTTATCTGGACAATTCCAGTGGACGTTTCGAAAAAATCACGGACTTGAAATACAATCATGGGAGCATGTTATTTTTCAATGGGTCAGGGGAGTTACAAATGTTTTACGCATCATCTGGAGAAAATTGGTGCCATGATTCCTTTCAAAATGGCAAAGTGCATTCAAGGGTCATCGGACCCTATCGACGCTGGAGTATCTTGCGAAAGAATGAACATGAGCTTGTGTTTTACATTTCTGAGTGGGCCGGAGAAGAACTGAAATCCGAAGCGGATTTATACATGTTCACCATGTCTTATGACATGACTCGGGTCTACCGTGGAAACGCGAATCGAGATTTGCCCGCGGCTTATGCCCTGTCGCAAAATCATCCAAATCCGTTCAATTCGGGCACAATGATCGAATATTCAATTCCCAAAGCCGGTTTTGTCTCCTTGAAAGTGTATGATATGCTCGGCAGGCAAATGTCTGTTCTGGTCGGCGAAGAAAAAGCACCGGGCAGCCATCAAGTGCTGTTTGATGCAAGCCAGCTTATTGGTGGAACGTATTTTTATCGGATCAAGGCAGGCGTCTATACGGATACTAAAAAATTGGTGCTGATAAAATAACATCCATTCATGGCGGAGTTTATTGTGACTGCCGACAATCCGTAAATCATAAAAGGAGTCCCCATGTTCAAGGAGTTCAGGGAATTCGCCTTGCGCGGCAACGTCGTGGACATGGCCGTGGGCATCATCATCGGCGCCGCGTTCGGAGGCATCGTCCAGTCGTTCGTGGCGGACGTGCTCATGCCCCCCATCGGTCTGTTGCTCGGGCGCGTGGACTTTGCGAACCTGTATCTCGTGCTGAAATCGGGATCCGCGGCCGGGCCCTACGCCTCCCTGGCCGCGGCCAAAACGGCCGGCGCCGTAACCCTCAACATCGGCGTGTTCATCAACACCCTGATAAATTTTCTCATCGTCGCCTTCGCCGTGTTCCTCATGATCCTCAGCATCAATAAAATGAAACGCAAGCCCGCGGCGCCCGCCCCCGAACCCGTGACGAAGGAGTGCCCCT
The DNA here is from genome assembly GCA_041306805.1 of bacterium. GTDB lineage: Bacteria > Zhuqueibacterota > QNDG01 > QNDG01 > DTFT01 > JBFZEN01. Next base: position 4,492 of record JBFZEN010000070.1, on the reverse strand, counting down.
TCTGCTTTTCCAGCATCTCCATCAGGGCGAAACGCTGCCCGCATTGCACGTCGGAGATCAAGACCGCGTGATGTTTTTTTGATCGTGCGGAAAGGATTGTTCCGCGCCCAACCCAACTATCCGCCTGGCCGGGACCAGGCACAACGGAAAAAGGAGCAAACCCATGGCCTATACCCACAAAGAATTGAAACACATGACGGCGGCCCAGCTCAAGGACATTGCCAAAGGCATCGACCACGAGGCCGTGCACGGCTACACGCAGCTGAACAAGGACCACCTGATCAAGGCCATTTGCACGGCGTTGAAAATCGAAATGCACGAGCACCACGAAGTGCACGGGCTCGACAAGGCCGGCATCAAATCGAAGATCAAGGAATTGAAAAAAGAGCGCGACGCAATCATCGAAACGCACGATTCCAAGCAGCTCGCCGCCGTCAGGCAGCAGATCAAGGTTTTCAAGAAGAAACTGCGCAAGGCGATGGTTTAGAACGCCATGCCTCCGGCGGAGGAGCATGACGACGGAATCGGATGATGACTGCCGCGGTCTGACCGTCCCGCCGAACGCAAGCCTTGTCCCGCAAAGTCGGCAATTGAATTTGAAACGGTCCGCCATGCGGACCGTTTCATTTAAGAGAATTGAAATGATCTTTCCGAAAAGGGGGCATCCCATGAAACCGAACCGCCCGACCGGAATTTATTTCTGCCTGCTGATCGGCTTTTTGTCCTTCTCCTCTTCCTCCGCATCCCCCTCGCTTCGCGTGGTCGACCCGCGCTGCGAGTACTCCGTCAATCCCGTCGGCGTCGACGCCTCGCGCCCCCGCCTTTCCTGGCGCATTGAATCGAACGGGCGCGGCGTCATGCAGTCCGCCTACGAAATCCGCGCCGCAACGAGTCGGAAAGCGCTGGAATCGGCCTCCTCCTGCACATGGGCCACGGGGCGGGTGCAATCGGGCCGGTCCATCCACGCGGAATACGGCGGGCCGGCCCTGAAAAGCGGCGAAAGGGTGTACTGGAGCGTCCGGATCTGGGACGACGGCGGCCGCGCCTCCGGCTGGAGCGTTCCGGCGTTCTGGGAAACGGGACTGCTGGAGCCGTCCGATTGGAAGGCGGACTGGATCACGGCCTGCGTGAAGGAAGACACGTTCTCGAACCCCTGCCCCATGCTGAGAAGGGAATTCGCCGTCCAAGGCCCGGTTCGTTCGGCGCGGCTGTACATCACCTGCCTCGGCTTGTACCAGGCCGAAATAAACGGAAAACCCGTCACCGATGCGCTGTTCGCCCCCGGCTGGACGGCCTACAACAAACGCCTTCAGGTCCAGGCCGTGGACGTCACCTCCCTATTAAAACCGGGACGGAACGCCGCGGGCGTCATGCTCGGCGACGGGTGGTACCGGGGCTACATGACGTGGACCAAGCGGAACAGGATATACGGAGACAGACTGGAACTGCTTTTCCAGATGCACATCCGATACGCGGACGGAGAGGAGGAGTGGCTGGTTTCAGACGACGCGTGGAAATCGTCGAACCGGGGTCCCGTCCGCGTGTCGAGCATGTACAACGGCGAGACCTATGACGCGCGCATGGAGATGCCGGGCTGGAGCAGTCCCGGCTTCGACGACGGACGCTGGGAAAAAGTGGCGCAGACCGGACGGGGCAAGGACTTGCTCACGGCGCAAACCGGCCCCCCCGTCAGGCGCATGGAGGAGATCCGCCCCGTCGGGATATTCAAGGCCCCGAACGGCGACACCGTCGTGGATATGGGGCAGAACATGGTGGGTTGGCTGCGCGTGAAGGCGTGCGGGCCGGCGGGAACGGAAATCGTCCTGAGGCACGCGGAGGCGCTGGATAAGGACGGGAACGCCTATTTCGAAAATCTGCGTTCCGCTCTGCAGACGAACCGGTATATATTGAAAGGTTCGGGAACCGAGACGTTCGAGCCGCACTTTTCCTTCCAGGGTTTCAGGTATGCGACGGTATCCGGTTTCCCCGGCGAACCGGCGTTGGACGCTTTCACGGGCGTCGTGGTCTATTCCGACATTCCGCAGACTGGAGGGTTCGCGTGTTCCAATCCGTTGATCAATAAACTGCAGCAAAACATCTGGTGGGGGCAGAAGGGGAATTTTCTTGATGTGCCCACCGACTGCCCCCAGCGCGATGAACGCCTGGGGTGGACGGGCGACGCCCAAGCCTTTGCGCGCACGGCCTGTTTCAACGCCGACGTGGCCGCTTTTTACTCCAAATGGCTGCAGGATCTCGAAGCGGACCAGAAAGAGGACGGGGCCGTGCCGCACGTGGTACCCGACATCCTTTCTCTCAACAAGACAAACCGGTCGGCGGCATCGGCCGGCTGGGCCGACGCCGCCGTCATCGTGCCGTGGACGGTGTACCTGTGCTACGGCGACAAACGGATTCTCGAACGGCAGTATGCGAGCATGAAGGCCTGGGTGGACTACGTGCGCCGGCGCGCCGGGGAAAAATGGATATGGAACAACGACTTCACGTTCGGCGACTGGCTGATGTTCCACAGCGACCGTTCCGACTACCCGGGCGCCTCGACCGACAAGGACCTGATCGCCACGGCCTATTTCGCCAGGTCGGCTGATTTGCTGTCGCGCGCCGCGGGCGTGCTGGGCATGGCCGGGGACGCCGCGCTGTACAGGGACGCGTACGAAAAGATCCGTTCGGCGTTCCAGAACGAATTTGTCACCGGCAGCGGCCGTTTATCCAGCAACACCCAGACGGCTTATGCCCTGGCCCTGGCCTTCGGCCTTCTGCCGGAGGACAAAAGGCGGGAAGCCGCCATCAGGCTCGCGGGCGACGTCCGTTCATTCGGCCACCTCACTACGGGTTTTCTCGGAACACCCCTGCTCTGCCCCGTTCTGGCGAGATTCGGGCACGAGGACCTGGCTTACATGCTGCTCAACCGCACCGAATACCCGTCATGGCTCTACCCCGTGACCCGCGGCGCCACCACCATCTGGGAGCGATGGGACGGCGTCAGACCGGACGGCACCTTCCAGGATAAGGGCATGAATTCGCTCAACCATTACGCCTACGGCGCCATCGGCGAATGGCTGTATTCGTACGTGGCGGGTATCGAGCTGGACGAGGCAAATCCCGGGTACAGGCACATCATCCTGCAGCCCCATCCCGGCGGGGGCCTGACCTGGGCCAGAGCGCGGCTGCTCACCCCGTACGGTCCCGTGGTTTCAGAATGGAAAATCGCGGACGGCCGGATGGCTTACACGGCCGAGGTGCCGCCCAACACCCAAGCCACGCTGTTTCCGCCCGGCGGGGATATCCGAAAAATGACTGTGGGCGGAAAACCGCTGGAAAAAGCCGGAGACGTGCGCCCATCCAGATATCTTGATCAGGACGTCATTGAAATGGGATCGGGCCGGACCGTTTTCTCCTGGCCGTATGGCGTTCAGGATTGATGGATGAAGTACTCCACCGCTTCGGCGGGACGCGTCTTCATCATCAGACTCGAGCACGGCGACGTGCTCCATGCGTCCATTGAAAAACTGGCCAAAGAACAGTCCGTCCGAGCAGCCGCATTGATCGTCGTGGGAGGCGCGGACAAGGGCAGCAAGCTGATCGCGGGTCCAGTGGACGGACAGGCCCGTCCCATCGTTCCCGCGGAACACGTGCTCGATGACGTCCATGAGATCTGCGGCACGGGCACTTTGTTTCCCGATAAAAACGGCGACCCGGTGCTGCACATGCACATCGCCGCGGGAAGAGGCGCTTCCACCACAACCGGCTGCGTGAGGCGCGGCGTCCGGGTCTGGCAGGTGATGGAGGTGATCCTGATCGAGCTGGCGGGCGCCACGGCCCGCAGGGTGTATGATCCCGCGCTCGGCTTCGAAATGATGCGGCCTCGGGAAGGGGGATAGACGCCGGTCATTCATTTATTTGATTCTAAAAAAAAGCCATCCTTTTTCTTTGGATGGCTTTTTCAGTTTCGATCGCTCAAATATAACGGGGCGGACCCCACGCCTCCTTGATGGGCAGTTTCAGCCCCGAACAGACGTATACGGGCAGATTCGTTTCGTACGGCATGGCGTATTCCGATACGATGACGGCCTTCCGCTCGACCGAGGCGTACTCCTCCCTCAAATCCTCCTCGGAAACGCCGATGAATATGATCGTTCCGCCCTTGTAGGAATTTGGACCCCACAAATAAAAATTATTGTGCTCCGAAACGGCGGGGGGCAGATCGTATTTTTTCCTGTAATAATTGACGGCGCCCGCCTCGCCGTAATTGCTGCCGTACACGACGCAGTCTTTCTTCTCTTCCGGGGCCAGGGCCGTGTACACTTCGGATACGGTTCTGGCCATGTTTTCCCATCCGAAATGATCCGCGTAGAATTGCGGAAGCACGCCGAACTCGTGGCGCTCCCCCTCCGGAGGACGTATGCCCGTCCTGTTCTGGTAGGCGATGAACTGCTTCACCGGCAGAATTCTCAGGCAGAACGGAAGGGAAAACAGG
>JBFZEN010000069.1:0-4528 GCA_041306805.1 bacterium | reverse complement strand
ATGCCGTTGTACAACTCGCGTTCGAGCACGTCCATGTACGCGGCGTCCCCCTTCAGAAGGAACATCCTGTGGCTCCAGTATGCCATGCCGATGGACGCGCATGTCTCGTTGTAGGCTTTCAGGTTCGGCAGGACGTACGGGGCCGAGAAGCCCTCGTGGCCGGCTTCGGCTCCGATTCCGCCCGTGATGTATATTTTGCTCTTCAGCAGGTTGCCCCATATCGCGTCGAGCGCATTCACAAATTCGGTTTTCCCGGCCAGCGCGGCCGCGTCCGTCATGCCCGAGTACATGTAGGTGGCGCGCACCGCATGCCCGACCGGCTCGGTCTGGTCTTTCACGGGCATGTGCGCCTGGTTGTATTCCGAACCGTTTTTCCGGATGTCGAGAAAATAGGAGGCCAGGTCGAGGTATTCACGCTTCCCGGTGATCCGGTACAGCTTGACCAGGCCCATTTCGACGATTTGATGGCCGGGATAATAGGCCGGCTTTCCCGGTCCGAAATCGCGGCACAAGAGGTCGGCGTTTTTCAGCGCCACCTCCAGCAAAGCGCGTTTTCCCGTGGCCCTGAAATGCGCGGCCGCGGCTTCGTACAAGTGCCCGCAATTGTACAGCTCGTGGCTGAGTTCGGGATCCTTCTCCCATCTGTTTTTGCCCGCCCATGGATGCGGATTCTCCGGATTGATGGTCCTGCACGTGTACAGGTAGCCGTCCGGCTCCTGGGCCATCCGGACGTATTGGATGAGCGTGTCGATGCGCGCTTCGAGATTCTTGTCGGGGAAAGTCTGAAGCGAATAGCTCGCGCCCTCGACGATTTTGTATATGTCGGTGTCGTCGAATGGATACTGGGTGAGAAACTTTCCCGGTTTGACCCCGGCGGCGATCAAAAAATTGTCGACCCTTCCCGTGGAGTAGCATTGGTCGATGGCGATGGGAATGGTCACATCGTGGTTTTTCCGGATGCGCGGCGCCCAGAAAGTATCTTCCGCCTTCACCGCCGTGAAGTCGACGGGGCGGATGGGATAGTCCTGGGCTGATGCCCACATGGCGCAGGCCATGAACAGGCACATGATTGATTTTTTCATTCTATCTCCTTATTGGACGAAATCGGCAGCAGGCGATAAGCAAAGTATGAAGGATGAAGGTTTTTGGAAATTACAGTAAAGATCGAAATCAGTTGATCACATTCATCACGAAGGCTTGATAGTCTCCTATTGGGTACTATCAAGGATTCGGCCAGCAGCTCAAGCCAATAGGCGGTTTCATCGAGTTCCTTGAGACAATCGCCGATTTTGGAGATAAACTCCGATTTGGAACCTGCACGATTGGCTTCGCGGTAATCGGCGCCGACCGACGTGCCTGATCGCAGCACCTGTTCACCTATGGCATGGGCCGCCGTGGACCCGGGCAAAGCGGAGACCATCTTGATCACTGCCACTGCAAAATCCTTCGTCCGAAGGGTCAGGTCTTTCGGCGTTTTTTCTCTCATTTCAGCTTTCATCCTTCGACTTTCATCATCACTTCAAATACAGCATCCTTCTGACGGCCGTAAATCCGTTCGCCGACAGGCGGCAGAAATAGAGGCCGGACGGCCTTCCTGCGGCATTCCATTTGAACGAATGGAACCCAGGCTGCATGTTTCCCTGTGCAAGCGTTTCCAGCCTCTTCCCGAGGGCGTCGATTATTTCGATTTTCACGTCCGATCGGAGGGGCAATGAAAAACGGATTTCAGCAGCCCCGTTGAACGGATTGGGGAAGTTTTGCTCCAGCCGGAACGCCTGCGGCGCCGCTTCCCGGTCCGCCACGCCCACGAACGCCTCGTCCATACCCGGCGAACCGTGAACGTTCTTCGACAATTTCCAGTATTGAGGATCATCCGGATCCCCAGGCCCGTCGGGATCTTTGGCCACCAGAGAATAGCCGCCGCCGTCGGCATCCTCGGGCCAGGGGCTTTTATCGTCGTATTCGACCGACAGCAGCGTATCGCCGCCCGTGCCCGCAAGAGAAACGCGCTCGCCCGAATTGTCGAGCTGTCCGCCGTATTCCCCGTCCGGGAAAAATCCGTAACGCTTCTGGAATTGGACCGCGTTCGAGGCAAGCACCCTGAATTCCCCCGGCCCGATGACGGCATCGCCTGGAAATGGGTATTCGATCCCCTGGACGAAACGGAGCCCCGCGAGCGACAACGAAGTGGAACCGGTGTTCTGCAGCTCGATGAATTCGAGCTCCTTGTCGTCCACGTCCCCTTCAGGCAGCGGGCGATAATGGATTTCTGTGATTTTTAAGCCGCTCCTGTCCTGCCCCGTGCCGAAGGCCGCTTCGTTTAACGCGCTCCATGCGACGCCGTCCTTCACCCTGGCTTTCAGAATACCGCCCGAAGCCATGCCCAGCTCTTTTTCGTCTCCTGCGTCCTGCGCCGTTGCTGAAACCGCCCCGCCGATGGCCCGGGGATCCGTTCCGTCCAGGGTGAATAAAATGGAACCTTTCGTATTGGCATTCTTCATGCGCAGTGTGGAACCGACCGTAATGGAAGGAGGTTCGATCGACGGATACAGATCTTTTGCCTTCAACTGGGCTAAAACGATTTCGGTGCGGTCCGCGAAGAAAGTGTCCATGATCCAGGTCACGGCCGGCACCCAGTCGTCGTCCCGGTTGCGCGCCGGATACACTCTCGAATCGCCCCACCGGGCCGACTCGGCGACGATCGCCGTGTCGATTTCATCCCGCCGCAGGGCCATCCGGCTGCGGGAAGCGTCGCGCGTCAATGCGCCGCGATTGAAAAAATGCCTGTGAATACGGTCGGCGAACCGCAGCTTGTATTCTGCGCTCAGCATCAGCCTCTGGTGCAGGTACTGGGGATTGAAGTATTGCATCTGGTTCCCCGCCGGATACGGGCCGGTGCGGTCCAGGCCGTATTCGCCGCCATACCCCTCGGTGTACCGGGGATCCACAAGCGTATGCTCGGCGTCGTGCTGGAAGAACAGGAATCCGGTCCGCCCCGCGCGGTTGTACACGCCGTAAAAGTTATTCGGTCTCATGTTCCCGCCGAAGGCTGAAACCGGTGCGTCGAAATTTCCCGTGTAAAAGATGATCAGAAGATAGTCGATCAGGTTGTCCAGGTTGACCAAAACGGGATAACCGGCATTGTTCGAACCGTCCGCGTTCTTTCCCTGCACCTTGAAGTAGGCGGTTGGATTGCCGAATCCGGTCTGCGCCGCCTTCCACAGGGAATTGTAGGCTTCCAGCGTCCCGTCAGTGGGCTCGATGGTATTCCCGTTTTCCGTGTCCACCTTGACGACGTCGTAGTTGTCCGCATCGCCCCCGAAATAGGTCTCCGCGTAATCGGCCTCCGGTCTTTCCTGGGTCTGGAACAGGCCCCAGTACATGCCGTTCAGAAAGACATGGCAGACGCGGCTGCGTGTGTAGGGCTGGCCCATGTCGCGCTGGCTGTCGCGCGAGAACACGTCGCGCAGCATGACGCAGGCGGGGCTGCCCTTGTAGCTCCACGAATAATTCTGGGCCGTCCGCAGGTCAAAGCAGTCGAATTCGTCCACGCCTTCGCTCCCGAACAGGGGGTATTCCAGTTTCTTCTTTCCGTATTCGCTGCTGAAGAAGAGCCTGAACGCGTGCTTGGGATTGTCCGGGTGGCGGCTCCACCCCCCGCGGATGCGCACGCCTCCGTTGATCTGGAATCCTTTTTCCTTCCCCTTGGGATCGATGAGTTCGATGGAAACCGGCCGCTCCCATTCCTTTCCGTGTTCCATGGCATTCACATAAATGCCGGTTTTGGAATCGAACCAGTTTGAAAGGTCGGTGACCAAACTGTAGGCCGGAATGTCGAGCAGGGCAAGATCCATGAGTTTTCCGTACCGCGCGTCCGTGACGATTTCCTGGTCCATTTCCCAATCGAACCACTGTCCGTTGATCTGGACGGTGGGCCAATCGCCCCCCGGATGGGTCTGTTTGACGGCCTTTTTGGTGAATATAAAGGTATGCGTTCCGATCCCGGTCAGCGGCGTCCCGTTGACATGCGCGTACGCCCTCAGCATCACGGCGGGCGTTTTAGCCCTGCCCTGCACGTGGTCGGGATCGATTGGTATCTGGACCGGAGAGGCTTTTTCGACGGCTGATTTGCCCGTGACGGGATCCGATCCGTCCAGCGTATACCTGATCTTCGATCCGGCCGCGTCCCAGTCGACGGTGCATGTGAAAGCGGCGTCATAAAACCCGCGCGCCGGCGAAAAACGGGGTTCTTCGGGAATCGCTTCCTGTCCGAAAAGCGGAGCATGAAAACAGATCAAAAAGAACAAAACACGCCGCATCCTTCTCATCATACCGCCTTATCCATGATGTTCGATCTGAGACCGCAGGTTTTCGATCGAAAATCGTCGATCTGAGATCATTTTGCCATTATCCCCAATCCCCGGACTCAAAATTGAATGGACACTTCCTTGCCCTCATAAAGCGCCTGCTTGTCGGCAGCCGGTTCGAATGAAAAACCCGCGGGCCTGTCCCCGGAGATCAAAACAGA
>JBFZEN010000068.1:0-3176 GCA_041306805.1 bacterium | reverse complement strand
GACGCGTAGTTGCGCAGGCGTCCGAATTCCCTGGACAGGTCCGCGTTGAATTGAAGGCAGGCCAGAAGGGTGGAAGCGGAGGAAGCCACCTTGCCCTTGAATTGGAGGATATGGTCGAAACGGCCGACCATGCCGTCCTTGGCCTGCTTCCAGGCCGCGTCCGACGGGTACAGGTCGGCCAGGTTCCACGTATCCTGGACGGATACGGTCGAACGGTCGCGCGACTGCGACTGCACAGGGTCAGCCTTGAAGATGGCCGCGGAAAACATCAGCATCAGCATGAGTCCACCTGCTTTTTTACACATGGTTCGGTTCTCCTTTGTTGATCAGAGAGTGTCTGAATATAAATTAACGTGAAAAATCCACAAAACCAAATAAAAAAGGCCCTTTCCGGACGGAAAGGACCTTTTGAACTACATCCTTTTCAGATGGATGTTGCCTCCCGATGTCCTCAGAACCATGGAGGGCCCGCCTCCGTTGATTTCGGCCCTCAGATGATGCTTGTCGATTTCCCCCTGAACCGTCACGGGGAAATCGGTGGAAACGCGACCGCCGCTCGTCGACGCGTCCACATTCACGCCGATCTTGTCGTTCAGCGCGACCGAAATTCCGCCGCCCGAGGTGGAAAACCGGCAATTGCCCTTCGGCTGTTCCGACAGACTCACGTGAATGGATCCTCCGGAAGTGGAGGCCTCCACGATGCCGGTCGCTTCAGCCACATCAATGCCGCCCCCCGAGGTGTGCGCGGTGACGTTGCCCTGCACCCGGCCCAGATGAAGGCTGCCGCCCGACGTCCGGACGTCGGCCGAGCCGTTGCAGCCTTCCAGGCGTATGCTGCCGCCCGACGTCTTGCCGAAAATCGGCCCGTCGATGTTTCCGAAACTCAGGCTGCCGCCCGAGGTTCCGGCGCGAACCGTTCCCTTGATGTCGTCTACCCTGATGCCGCCTCCCGACGTTTTCAGATCCAGATTGTACTGTGTGGGAACGGTCACGATGAACTTCACGTTGATGCGCCGCCCGAACCAGTCGCCGAAATTCCAGTCACCATGCCGGTAATCGGCCCTCACCGTGACGTCGTTTCCGTTCTGGCTGAAATCAACCTCAAAATCCCTCAAAAACTCCTTCACGCGCGAGCTTCTTGTTTCCCTGGGTTCGATCTGGACGTCCACGATCACCTCATTTCCCGGCGCCGTACCGACCTCGATGGAGCCAAGATCCGATGTAATCGTCAGTTGTCCCCCCGGAGCCACGGCGAACTTTTTCTGAATGTGTTCAAGCGCGTCGTCAGCCTGAACAAAAAGCGGCAGGGCCGCAATTCCCATGGACAGCGCCGCGATGGCGTGAATGCGCCTGTTTCTTTTCATGCATGCCTCCTCTTTTTCAATCCGTCTGCCGAATTCCACCTATGGATTACGGGCGGGGTGGATTTTTGTTTCCTGATTTGTTTCCTGAATATTAGACACCGATCGGATGAAAAAGTTACAGGATTTATGCGGGAAGGAGTTTCAGGAGGAAACCCCTGGTTTTCAATTCCAGATCGCGGGTCTTCGGTTTCGGGTCACCTTAAAATACCGTCAATTGCATCCAATTCTTCATTTTCCAGCTTTAAATTCCCCAGCATGGCCGCGTTTTCTTCCAGTTGCTCTACCCGGCTTGCCCCCACCAGAACCGATGTCACGCGCTTGCCGCGTAAAACCCAGGCCAGCGCCATCTGTGAAAGGGTTTGACCCCTTTTTTTCGCGATGCCGTTCAGTTTCCGGATGCGCGCTGTTTTTTCGCCAGTGATATCGGCCGGCTTCAGAAAACCGTGCGCTTTCGATGCCCGCGAGCCTTCGGGAATACCGTTGAGATACCTGCCGCTCAGAAGACCCTGGGCCAGGGGCGAGAAAGCAATGCACCCCAGACCCTCCCTTTCGAGCACGTCCAGCAGGCCGTTTTCGGGTTCACGGGCAAACATGGAATACCGGACCTGGTGAATCAGGCACGGCGTTCCTTCAGACCTGAGAATGCGCGCGGCGCTTTCGGTTTCGGCCGGAGGATAATTGGAGATTCCCGCGTACAGCGCCTTGCCCAGGCGGACGGCCTGGGTCAAGGCGGACAGCGTTTCTTCGAGGGGTGTTTCAGGATCAAACCGGTGCGAGTAGAAAACGTCGACATATCCAAGCCCCAGGCGCTTGAGACTCTGGTCGAGGCTCGAGAGCAGGTGTTTTCTCGATCCCCAGTCGCCGTAGGGTCCCGCCCACATGGTATACCCGGCCTTGGTTGAAACGATCATTTCGTCGCGGTGGGCCGCCAGATCTTTCCGTAAAATCCTGCCGAAGGAGATTTCGGCCGATCCGGGCGGCGGGCCGTAATTGTTTGCCAGATCGAAATGCGTGATGCCCATGTCGAAAGCACGCCTGATCATGGCGCGCCCGGCGCTGAAATCGTCGACTCCGCCGAAATTGTGCCATAATCCCAGCGAAATCAAGGGCAGCTTCAGCCCGCTTCGGCCGCAGCGGTTGTATACCATGGGGTCGTAACGCGATGGCACGAAAAGACCTCCGGTTTTATTTTCCCTCTATTTCATCTGCCAGCGCGCCGGCATCGTACAGTTTCCGGAGCGCTTCGATGATGTACGCGGAATGGACGGAAACGGTCCTGTTCTTGGAGTCGTCATAGATGAATCGGCCCGGCAGGCTTTCCATGTTTCCGTCAAAAACGAGCCCGACGAATTCCGCGCGGGTGTTGATCACGGGAGACCCGGAATTGCCTCCGATGATGTCTGATGTGCACACGAAATTGGCCGGCGTGGACAGATCCAGCGCCTTGATCCTTTCCCAGAAGCGGGACGGCAGTTCGAAATCGCCTTTGGAATCGAACGAAAGCGCCCTGTCGTAGAGACCGTACAGAGTGGTTTTGTACGGAGCCATGGTCCCGTTCATGGGATACCCCTTGACGGCTCCGGGCGAAAGCCTCAGTGTGAAGGTGGCGTCCGGATAGACGTTCTTGCCGTAAATGGCGAACCTCGCCCGGGCCAGTTTTTCATTGGCCCTGGTGACGACGCTCTCGATGTTCTTCCGGTTCCAATCCTTGTCAGCCCGGTTGATGGGAACGAGCCTGCGCATGAGCACGATCATGGGATCGGTGCATGTATCCACGGCCGCCTTGCCCCCTTCGATCAGGAGCCTGCGGAA
>JBFZEN010000067.1:0-3204 GCA_041306805.1 bacterium | reverse complement strand
TTCCGCATCGTCCGGTTTCCGGAACAGCGGTTTGCCCCTTTTCGGATCTATCCCTTCGACGGGGGGAATGTCGAGCGGCGACGGCAGATAATCGACGACCGCGTCGAGCAGGCGTTGTATCCCCTTGTTCTTGAAGGCTGAACCGCACAAAACGGGGACAAAACCCGTCTTGAGCGTTCCGATGCGGATGGCCCTGCGCAGTTCCTCCTCCGACGGTTCGACGCCGTCCAGGTATTTCTGCATGATCACGTCGTCGTATTCGGCCGCCGCTTCAATCAGATCGTGCCGCGCCTGCTTCGCTTTTTCGACCAGGTCGCGCGGGATGTCCATTTCCTGCCATTCGGCCCCCAGCGACGACTCGTCGTAGACAATCGCCTTCATGACGACCAGATCGATGAGGCCCGTGAACAATTCCCCTGAATCCGTCGGTATCTGGATCGGTACGGGACGCGCCTTGAGCCGTTCCCGCATCATGGTCACGGCATTGTTAAAATCGGCGCCCACGCGGTCCATTTTATTGATGAATGCGATTCTCGGAATGTGGTATTTGTTGGCCTGGCGCCAGACCGTTTCCGATTGCGGTTCCACGCCCCCGACGCCGCAGAAGATGGCCACGGCTCCGTCCAGAACGCGGAGCGAACGCTCCACCTCCATGGTGAAATCGACGTGTCCGGGCGTGTCGATGATGTTGATCCGGTGGTTTTTCCAGGCGCACGTGGTTGCGGCCGAGGTGATGGTGATGCCGCGTTCCTTTTCCTGCTCCATCCAATCCATCGTCGCCGCGCCGTCGTGCACTTCGCCCATGCGGTGCACCTTGCCCGTGTAGAACAAAATGCGTTCCGTCGTGGTCGTCTTGCCGGCATCGATGTGAGCCATGATGCCGATGTTGCGCGTCTTATCCAATGGATGGTTTGTGGACATGGTTTCCGGCTGCCTGTTTATTACCACCTAAAATGGGCGAACGCCTTGTTGGCTTCGGCCATTTTATGGGTGTCTTCTTTCTTTTTGATGGCGGATCCTTCGTTCTTCGAGGCGGCCAGCAGTTCCGCCGCCAGGCGTTCCGCCATGGTTTTTTCGGATCGGTCCTTGGCGTATGAAATCAGCCATCGAATGGCCAGCGCCTGCTGACGCGCGGACCTGATTTCCACCGGGACCTGGTAGGTGGCGCCGCCGACACGGCGGGACCGGACTTCAAGCACGGGTTTCACGTTCTCCAGCCCTTTTTCGAACACCTTGATGCCTTCGGTTCCGGCCTTCGATTGAATGAGCTCCATGGCCGAATAAAAAATGCCTTCGCCCTTGCTGCGCTTGCCCCGCCGCGTGATGCCGTTGATGAATTTGGTCACCACCACGCTTTGATACACGGGATCTGGCAGGACCTGCCTTTTCTGAACTCGTCTTCGTCTTGACATGAACTCGCTCCGGTTACTTCTTCTTTTTGACGCCGTATTTGGATCGGCTTCGCTTTCTGTCCTCGACACCGCTGGTATCGAAGGAGCCGCGAATGATATGGTAGCGGACACCGGGCAGATCTTTCACGCGCCCGCCGCGTATCATCACGATCGAGTGCTCCTGCAGGTTGTGCCCCTCGCCGGGAATATAGGCGGTGACTTCAAAACCGTTCGACAACCGTACGCGGGCCACCTTGCGAAGAGCCGAGTTCGGCTTTTTGGGCGTGGTGGTGTACACGCGCGTACAAACCCCCCTTTTTTGGGGACAATTTTTAAGCGCCGGCGCCTTGGTCTTCTTCGTTGCTTTGCGCCGGCCCAGCCTCACCAGTTGGTTCAGAGTTGGCAAACAGCCTCCATCCTTATTTGACTTATTCTTCCGTGGATTTTTCTTTTTTCGAACCCGTGTGTTCGGGAGCCGGATCCTCGTCGGACCAGACCCGGATGTTCTTGAACTGTTTCAGCCCCGTTCCGGCCGGGATCAGATGCCCCATGATGACGTTTTCCTTCAAACCGACAAGGCGGTCGACCCTCCCCTTTACCGCGGCGTCGGTCAGCACCCTCGTGGTTTCCTGGAACGAAGCCGCCGAAATGAAAGAATCGGTACCCAGCGCGGCCTTGGTGATCCCCAGAAGGAGGGGATGGAAGGTCGCGGGCTTGGCCGGCCGGAATTCCGCCTGTTTTTTCTTGGCCTGCTCGAGCTTCTCGTTCGTCATGGCCACCTTGACCTTTTCCACCACGTCGTTTTCCTTGTATCGTGAATCGTGCGGATTGGTGATCACGACCTGATTCAATATTTCGTCGTTGATCTTGAGAAAATGCAGCCGGTCCACCTCGTCATTCTCGAGAAAATGCGTATCGCCGGGATCCTCGACCTGAACCTTGCGCAGCATCTGGCGTGCAATGACTTCGATGTGTTTGTCGTTGATCCGCACGCCCTGCAGCCGGTATACTTCCTGGATTTCGTTGACCAGGTATTCCTGCACCTTGTTGGCGCCGAGAATGGCCAGAATGTCGTGCGGCGTGACCGAACCTTCCGACAGCTTCTCTCCGGCGCGGACCAGGTCGCCTTCGTGGACGAGCAGGTGCTTGCCGTAGGGAATCAGGTAGGTCCGTTTGTCCCGCCCGTCGCGTGAAACCACCGTCACTTTGCGCACACCCCGGCGTACCTGGCCGAACTTGACCGTGCCGTCGATTTCACTGACGATGGCCGGCGACTTGGGACGGCGCGCCTCGAACAATTCGGCCACCCTGGGAAGACCGCCGGTGATGTCTCTCGTTTTGCTGATTTCGCGCGGAATTTTGACGAGGATGTCGCCCGCCTTGACCTCCTGGCCGTCCTTGATCATGAGATGGGCGCGGGTGGGTATGATGTACGAACCCAGTTTCTTGTTCGACGAGTCCACGATAATGATGTGCGGACTCAATTCCTTCGATTTCGATTCGATGACCACGCGCGCCCTCTGGCCGGTGGTTTCGTCCACTTCCTCGCGGAGGGTGACGTTTTCCTTGAGGTCGACGAATTTCACTTTCCCGTCGGTGTTGGCGAGAATGGTATCCGAATAGGGATCCCACTTGAACAATGTCTGGCCTTTTTTCACGGCTTCGTCGTGTTTGACAAGAACGGTTGCGCCGTAGGGCACCGTGAAACGCGAAATCACTCGGTTGTCGTAGTCGAGCACCTTGATCTGCCCGTTGCGGCGCAGGGCGATGATGGCGCCCGTCGGCTGCGTGACGGACTGGATGTTTTCATATT
>JBFZEN010000066.1:0-6982 GCA_041306805.1 bacterium | reverse complement strand
TCCGCATCGGGCACCGCGCCGGACATTTCGGCGGCCCGGGTGCCGGTTCTGGGTGAATAGGCGTAGGTGTAGGCTTCTTCGAACCTCGCCGCTTCGAGAAAGCCGCAGGTTTCCAGAAAATCGGCTTCGGTTTCGCCCGGGAACCCGGCTATCACATCGGTCGTGACGGCCACGCCCGGAACGGTTTGGCGGGCCTTGGCTATCAAAGACTGCATGTGTCCGGCCGTGACCTGACGGTTCATCGCCTTCAGAATGCGGTCGGAACCCGATTGAATCGGAAGATGGATATGGGGACAAATCCTTCCGCCGACGGCCATGACTTCCAGCAGCCGGTCCGATAGGTCCCTGGGGTGGGACGTCATGAAGCGGATGCGCAGCAATCCGTCGATCCGGGCGGCCTGTTCGAGCAGGCCGGCAAAATCCATTCCGCCTTCGAGGTACGAATTGAAGTTTTGGCCGAGCAGGGTGACTTCCCTGAATCCGAGTCCGGCCAGGCGGGCCAATTCTCCGAGTATTTTTTCGGAAGACCTGCAGCGTTCCCTGCCCCGGGTGTACGGCACGATGCAGTACGAGCAGAAATTGTCGCAGCCGCGGGAGACGGTCACCCATGCGCTTGTTCCACCGCCGCGCTCGGCTTGGACGTTTTCATACGCCTCTTCTGAATTCCATCCGGTCAGAACGCGCGATTGGACGGCTTTCCCGTCCATCAGGCCGGGCAGGCAGCGGTATTGGTCCGGACCCACGACAAAATCCACATGGGGTCTCTTTCTCAATAAATCCGCGCCCATGCGCTGGCCCATGCATCCGACCACGCCGAGTTTCCGCCCCGATGCCTTCCTCTTCCATTCGGCCAGGGCGGAAAGCCGCCCCAATACACGTTTTTCCGCATGCTCCCTTACCGAGCACGTGTTCACCAGCACCATGTCGGCCTCGTCGCATGAAACGGCAAGCGCCCAGCCGTTCTCTTTCAACAGGCCTGAAATGAGTTCCGAATCGCACTTGTTCATTTGACAGCCGTAGGTTTCGATGAACACGGACGGCTTTTTTTGGGGGGCCGGATGTTCCATATAACTTTTAATTTAGCCTTTTTATGGTGTAAAATCAAATACAATCAAAGATTCGAAGGTTGAAAATTTAAAGATTAGAAGATTAAAGATTGGAAGAGTGTGGAATTGGAAAACGGACAGCCATGTATAGTGGAATTTTGTCCCTGGAGCGGTCAAGTTCAAATTTAAAATAAATATGGGTTAATTCCATTTTTTACTTGACTTTTACAAATATTTTTGTTTCCTTAACAGTGGGATAAGATGGTCCATTTTGGACTTGAATGGAATAAAATGGAATGAGTAAGAATCATATCCATACTTTTTCATTTGAATTGGTCGAATAGGGGATTCCCACCATGTTTTTTGCCGGCAGTTACGATCATACGGTCGATGACAAAGGCAGAATAAACGTTCCCGCCGATTTCAGAAACCAACTTCCCGCTTCAGGAGAATATTTCTTCTACGTTACCGTCGGGCAGGAAGGCTGCCTGTACGTATTTCCTCCGGAAATATTCGAAGCCATGTCGAGCGATATGGAGAAGGACACGGGTTCTTTTCTCGTTCCCAATTCCAACAAGGCCATGTACACCCGGATCATGGCCATGAGCCAGCAATGCCACTGTGACGCACAGGGCCGGCTCCTGGTTCCCAAAACCCATCTTGAAACGGCCAAAATCAACGGCAAAGTCAAGATCGTCGGGCTCAAGGACAAGATGCAGCTGTGGAATCCGGACCTCTTTGAAAAATACATCCAAAACGCCGTATTGTCAAGCGGAACCTAACATTGGCCTTTCCCGAGAAAAAAAACGCATCCGATGCATCGTACCACCAGCCGGTTCTCGCCGATACGGCGGCCGATTGGCTCGTCACGAATCCGTCGGGAGTTTACGTGGATTGCACGGCCGGCGGCGGCAGCCACAGCGCCGTGGTACTCGGGAAGCTCGATGCGGACGGCCGGATGCTGCTCATCGACCGCGACCGGGCCGCCGTCGACGCATGCATGGCCCGTTTCGGCGGCGACGGGCGGATCCGGGTGGTTCAGGGGGAATTCGGAGAAATCGCATCCATTCTCGAATCGCAGGGCATTCACCGCGCGTCCGGTTTTCTTTTCGATCTCGGCCTGTCTTCGCACCAAATCGGCGCGGCGGAACGCGGCTTCAGCTATTCGGGCGATTGCCCCCTTGACATGCGCATGGACGTCCGGTCGGGCCGGACGGCCGCCGACATCATCAATACCTATTCGGAAAATGAACTCGCCGATATTTTTTTCTATCACGGCGAAGAACGGAAAGCGAGAGGAATTGCCCGGAAGGTGGTCGCCGAAAGGAAAAAGGGCCCGATTGAAACCTCGTCGTCGCTCAATGCGGTCGTGCGGAAGACGGTGCCCGGAAAATGGCTGGTCAAAAGCCTGTCCCGGATTTACCAGGCGTTGCGTATCGAGGTCAACGACGAATTGAACCAGCTCAAAAAAGGACTGGAAGGCGTGCTTCCCTTTCTCGATCCCGGGGGAAGGGTGGTGGTCGTCAGCTACCATTCGCTTGAAGACCGCATTGTCAAACATTTTTTCAAGGGCGATCCTGCGGCTTTGTTCGGGGAGGGATTTGAAAAGACCCATCCCCGATTTTTGTTTAAAAACCTGACGAAAAAGGTGGTGCGGCCGTCTTCCGAAGAAATCGGCCGAAACCCGCGGGCGCGCAGCGCCAAGCTGCGCGCGGCGGAAAAATCACTGGACGGATAAGCGAGACTGCCATGCGAACGAAGCCTGTGCGGGCGTTGTGTTTCACGGTTTTTTCTTTTCTCGGCCTGGGGCTGTTTGTGTTTTACCTGTGGGGCAAAATCCAGATCGACTTTGCCGTGAGAAACAATGCCGGTCTGGAGAGGCAGTGCCGGTCGCTTCAGCACGACATCGACGACCTGCGCGTTGAAATCAACACGCTCAAAAGCTACCAGCGCGTCACGGACGCGGCGCAGAGCCAGGGATTCGTGTTCGTGGGGCCGGACCAGACCGGCGAATTGCCCGTGGACCTGTCCGGTCTGAAAACCGGAGGTTCCGGCAGGACGCAGAAAACGGTTCTGGTCCATGGCGGCCCCGGGGAAGACCGGCTTCTGACGGCCGTGCTGGAGGGAAACCATGGGACCCGCTAAAATCAATTGGGAGCCGGTCCGCAGGGAAAACGTCCGCACTCTCAAACGGGCCCGCACGGCCCTATGCGTGCTGCTGGCCGTCGTTCTGGTCAGGGCGTTTCTGGTGCAAGTGTTGAAAATGCCGGATCTGCGCGATCAAATGCCGATTTACATCGGGCGCAAGGTGCTCATGGCCAAGCGGGGGCTCATCTACGACAGGAACATGACCATTCTCGCCATGGACGTGCCCGCCTTTTCCGCGGCCATCGACGCGACCGTGATCAAACATCCGGAACATGCCGCAGACCGGTTGTCCGGCATCCTGGGCGGCGATTCCGAAGCGACCCTCTCCTTCATTCAAGCGAACCGGAACAGCGCTTTCGTCTGGCTGAAAAAAGAGCTGACCAAGCGCGAAAAGGAAGGGCTCGAGGAACTGGGGCTGCGAGGCGTCCTCATCCGCCAGGATACGAAAAGGGCGCATCCATGCCCGTCCATCGCCTGCGCGGTGCTCGGGGGCATCAACGCCTCCCGCCAGGGCGTCGGCGGCGTCGAGCAGTTCATGAACCCTGTTCTCAGGGGCGATGACGGCTGGCAGATCCTGCAGAGAGACGGAAAGGACCGCAATCACGCCAGTTCCGACTGTCCTTCGGTTTCCCCCAGGAACGGGATGAACGTGGTTCTGACTTTGGATGAAACCGAGCAGGCCATCGTGGAGGAGGAACTGGAACGAGGCGTTCTGGCGCTTCGGGCAAAAGGGGGCATGGCCATCCTGATGAATCCGTTCTCGGGAGAGATCCTTTCGATGGCCACGGTGTATGAACCGGGCGCGGGGCAGTCCGATTTCGGATCGGAGTACCTGGGCGCAAACAGGGCCGTTCAAAGCGAATTCGAACCCGGTTCCACGCTCAAGGTAATCACCGCGGCCGCAGCCATCGAGGAAGGCATCCTGACGCCGAATTCACTCATCCACTGCGAAAACGGATCATACCGGATTTCGGGACAGGTGATTCACGACCATGACAAGCGCTACGGTGCCCTGACGGTAAGCAAGGTGATCGAACTCTCGTCGAACATCGGCGTGGCCAAGATGGCAAAAAAACTGGGCAAAAAAACGCTGTACCAATACATGCAGAATTTCGGTTTGGGAATGAATACGGGAATAGAACTGCCGGGCGAAGCGCCGGGGACCCTGCATCCAATCCATCAATGGAACGATTTCACGACGGCCACAGCCGCTTACGGACAGGGCCTGTCGGTGACCACGCTGCAGCTGGCCTGCATGATGTCCGTTCTGGCGAACGGCGGAACATTGGTCAAGCCGCGCGTCATTCTGTCCGTCGTGAACGAGGACGGCGACGTCATCCGGTCGAGCAGCCGCGAGGCCATCCGCAGGGTGATTTCGGAGGCGGCGGCAGCCCAGATGCGCGGCATTCTTGAGAAAACCGTGACGCAGGGAAATGCCCGCGAGGCGTCCGTGAGGGGTGTCCGCGTCGCAGGCAAGACGGGCACGGCCCAGAAATCGCTCCAGGGATCGGTCGGATACACGCCCGGAGTCTACACCAGCTCCTTCGCCGGTTTCTGGCCAGCCGATTCGCCGCGATACGTGCTGGTGGTGGTTCTCGAGGAACCCAAGGGATCCTATTACGCGGCCCAGTCCTGCGCGCCGATCTTTTCGAATGTCGTGAAGCGCATGACGGGCCTTCCCTCGTCACCGATCGGTCCGGAGGAATTCCGGGAGGAGGCGCCGCAGGCGGATCGGCGCTTCGTATTCTCCAATTATCAGGAAAGCGTCCCGCCCGCCGCGACGCCGGCCGGACACGGGGAAACGGATCCGGACGACCCATTGGCGGTGCCGCGCCTGACGGGATTGAGCCTGAGACAGGCGCTTCAGAAACTGGCCGTCCGGGGGATAGAGGCCGACGTGGAGGGAAGCGGTGTGGTGAGGGAACAATCTCCGGGGCCCGGGGAAAAAGTGACGGCCAATCTGGTATGCAAACTCATATGCAGGTGAACGGAAGGCGGAAAACGGACCATCAACCCCTCATGAAACTGGGCGCCCTGTGCAACGGCGTTCTCGATGTGCCGGCTCAAAGTGCGGACGTCCTCGTCGCCGGCATTGCCTATGATTCGCGCGAAGTGCGGGCGGGGGACATCTTCGTGGCGGTGACGGGACTGAAGCACGACGGATCCGGTTTTGCGGCGCAGGCCGTCGAACGGGGCGCCGTCGCGGTGGTTGCCGAAAAAAGGATGCCCATGGCGGTTCCGCTCCTTATTTCCCATGACAGCAGAAAGACCCTGGCGATTCTGGCGAACCGGTTCTTCGGCGACGCATCGAGGGAGCTCGTGGTGGCCGGAATCACCGGGACCAACGGAAAAACCACCACGGCCTTTTTCATGGAGTCCATTTTCAAACAGGCCGGACTGGAACCCGGACTCATGGGAACCGTCGTGGTCCGCTGGAGGGGAAAGGAATTCCCCGCATTGCGTACGACTCCCGAATCGGTGGACATTCACGGCACTTTGCGCCGCATGGCCGACGGCGGTGTTGCGGCCGTGGCCATGGAGGTGTCGTCGCATGCCCTGGCGCTTGACCGCGTCTCGGGAATGACATTCAGGGCCGGCGTATTCACCAATCTGACGCAGGACCATCTCGATTTTCACGGCACCATGGAGGCGTACGGAGAAGCCAAGGCCAGGCTGTTCGGCATGCTCGATCCCGGAGGCGTTGCCGTCGTCAACGCGGACGATCCGTACGGGAAAACCATGGCGCTTGCCTCTGCCGCGAAAGCCGTGACCTACGGCATGCATCATGCGGACAGCGATTATATCGTCGGGAATTTGAGTCTGGCCGGAGACGGAACCCGTTTCGCCCTTTCCTTTAAAAATCAATCCATTCCATTCCGCACGCGCATGCCGGGCCGCTTCAACGCGATGAATGCCGCGGCCGCGGCCGTATGCGGCCTTGAGCTGGGATATTCCGCCGACGCGGTGCGGCGCGGAATAGAAATGCTCGAACGCGTACCGGGAAGGATGGAAGGCATTTCCTCCCCGCGGGGATTCCATGTGGTGGTCGACTATGCCCACACGCCGGACGCGCTTGAAAACCTGCTCGCAACAGTCCGCGAATTCACGAAGGGAAAAGTGATCGCGGTGTTCGGGTGCGGGGGCGACCGCGACCGGACCAAGCGCGCCGTCATGGGGGGTGTGGCTGCCAGGCTGGCGGACCGCGTGATCGCCACTTCGGACAATCCGAGAAGCGAGAATCCCGAAGCCATTATCGATGCAATCGTGAAGGGTATGGGCCGGTTCGAGAACAGGACCTCGCTTCCGGACCGCGAGACGGCCATATGCACGGCCCTCGGCGAGGCGCGTCCGGGCGACACCGTGGTCCTCGCCGGCAAAGGCCATGAGACATATCAGGAAATCAACGGAAGGCGGCTTCCGTTCGACGACAGGCAGGTGGTCAAGAACTGCCTTGAACTTCTGGCGGAACGCTGACATGCTGATGACTCTTGGCGAAATTGCCTCGGCATTGAACCTGCCGCTCAAGAAAAACAGGGCCGGCCTGGTGCGGCAGGTGACGACGGACTCCCGGACCGTCCAGAAAGACGGGCTCTTCATCGCCCTGAAAGGAGACCGGTTCAACGGCCGCGATTTTGTCGCCGAGGCGTTCGGAAAGGGCGCATCGGCTGCGCTCGTGCAGGAACCGGTTCCGGAATTCCCCGCGGGAACCGTCTTCCGCGTTTCCGACACGCTGCTTGCGCTTCAGGACCTGGCGTCGTATTACCGCGACAAATTTCTTTTTCCCGTCG
>JBFZEN010000065.1:0-5229 GCA_041306805.1 bacterium | reverse complement strand
TTCCGCGGCGGCCCTCACCGTGTCGTCGAACGGGAAAAAAGCGTCTGATGCCATGACCATGCCTTCGAACGCGCTCCGGCCGTATGCGTCGACCGAAACGGACGGTTGAACGGCGTCGTATTCGAATTGCAGGTTTTCGACGGCCTTGGTCGCGGCCAGTTTGCGCAGCGAATCGATCCGGTTCGGCTGGCCCGCTCCCATGCCCATCACCTGGAAATATCCGGGCCGGTACTCGCGGGCGAGGACGATGGCGTTCGATTTGGTGTGCTTGCAGGCTTTGAGCGCGAACAGGGCCAGCGCCTTCTGCGCGGGGCTGAACTTCTTCCGGGTGACTTCGTCGAAGGAATTCCAGACTTCCAGGTCCCTTTCCATTTCGAGCATGGCGCCGGTGATTTTCCGGTACGTCCACGGTTCGGCCGGACCCTCATCGAGCGGCTTGACCTTGAGGACGCGCAGCGCCTTGGTTTTCGAGAGCAGTTCGAGCGCGTCCCGGTCGAACTCGGGCGCTACGATCACTTCGACGAATTTATTGGGGACCTCCCGGGCGATCAGCCTGCCGCGTTCGATGACGTAGCCGATATGCCTGACCGTACCGCCCTTGAGGAATTCGGCAAAGGCGAGGTCGACCCTGGTGTTGCAGGCGATGACCGATCCGAAAGCCGAGATCGGGTCGCCCGCCCAGGCCCGCTCCAGGGCTTCTCTGGCTCCTGCCCCGACGGCATACCCGCACGGATTGGTATGCTTGACCACGGCCACGCCGGTCTGACCCTTGAGCTCCTTGACCGCCTCGAGCGCCGCGTTCGCGTCCACATAGTTGTTGAACGACATCTCCTTGCCGTTCAGAATTTCGGCCGAGGCGACGGACGATTCGGTGCAGTCTGCGTCCCTGTAAAAGGACGCTTTCTGATGGCTGTTTTCGCCGTAGCGCAGGGGCCGGCCCCCGGTGTATTTCAGGCGGAGCACGGATTCACCCGCCAGCGCCTTCGAAAGATACCGTTCAATGGCGCCGTCATAGTCGGCGGTGCGGCTGAACACCTTCAGGGCCAGCTTCCGTCTGGTTTCAGCTGAAACGCCGCCCCCGGCGCGTATTTCATTCAGCACCGGTTCATAATCGGCGGGATCGGTGATCACGGTGACGAACCGGTGGTTTTTGGCCGCGCTTCTCAGCATGGCCGGGCCGCCGATGTCTATGTTTTCGATGGCCTCTTCGATGGAAACGCCCGGTTTCCGGATGGTGGATTCGAAGGGGTACAGGTTGACCACCACCAGGTCGATCCAGCGGATGCCGGCCGAATCGGCCTGGCTCGCGTGCTGGGCGTTGTCCCTGATGCCGAGCAGCGCGCCGTGAATCTTGGGATGCAGCGTTTTGAGGCGGCCGTCCATCATCTCCGGGAAACCCGTGACCTGGTCGATGGCCGTCACCCGCACTCCGTTTTCCTGGAGCGATCGGGCCGTGCCTCCGGTGGAAATGATTTCGATGCCAAGCCCCGACAACGCCCCGGCAAAATCAATGATGCCCGTCTTGTCGGATACGCTGATCAGGGCGCGCCGTATTTTCACAGACATACCATTCTCATTTTTATACGGATGATAACCATCCACAATCAAACTTTAAATATAACATCTTTTTTTCATAGACGCAAGGGAATAAATGCATTATTTTTAGTATATTACAGCCTGTCACCGGACAATCATGCCATTCCGCATTCCTCTTTCCGGACAGAACAACGGCAAAATCAGTACCAGGGCAGATTTGCGGTTTCAAGGTGCTTATCAGCGGGGAGAGACGATTACATCCGTCGAAAAAATCCAAATCAGGACGGGCCGGGCAGAATTTCTATTTTCCCTCCATCCAGCCTGATCCTTTCGTCCGAGAACAGCTGGAGTGTTTCCGCATAGAGCCGATGCTCCACGCGCAGCACGCGTTCGGCCAGGGTGTCGGGCGTATCGTCCGGTTCTACCGGCACGCAGCGCTGGGCCAGGATGGGGCCCCTGTCGTATTCCTCGTCGACGAGATGCACGGTGACGCCCGTGACCCTGCAACCGCGCGCCAGAACGGCTTCGTGCACGAAATGCCCGTAAAGCCCCTTGCCGCCGAACAGGGGCAGCAGTGCGGGATGGATGTTGACAATGCGTCCGCGGTATTCCCTGACGATTTCAACCGGTATTTTCTTCATATAGCCGGCCAGGGCGATGAAGTCGACGCCGCGGCCGTGCAGCGCCGTGAACAGGGTTTGGACGAAGGCGTCGCGGGTCGGGAACCCGGACCTGGAGGCGATCAGCGCATCAATGCCGTTGTCTTTGGCCGTGGCGAGAGCCCCGGCATCCGGATTGTTCGAAACGAGCAACCGCACTTCCGCATCCAGCCGTCTTTCGCGTATGGCCGTAAGCAGGGCCGAAAAATTAGAGCCGCGTCCCGATGCGAAAATGCCGAGCCGGAGTCGTGCCAGCCTTCACCCCCTTCTCAGTGGATTTGTTGAACGACTTCCCAGAATGACGACGGATTCAACATCCGATAGTCTCCGAATCCGGTCGAGTCCTGAAAATAAAAACTGCGGTTCAGCCTGTAATAGTACCATATTTCGTACGGTTTGGTGTCCGATTCAAAGGGATGCCGGTCGATTTCTTCAGGCGGGCCGAGAATGATATACACCATGCCCCGGTCTGTCGACCACCCATCCTGGAAGGCCGCGAAATTCGCGTTGGCGAAATCCACGCGCCGGTAGTATTCGTCCATGAGCTCGTTCTCGTCCGTTCCGGGCGTGGGGTCCTGCGATTTCCAGAATTCGTCGAAAAGTTTCTGTTTCTCCGCGCCCGGTGCCTTCCGCATTTTCTTGATATCGCCGCCCTTGGCGATGTACTTGAGCTGTTCCACGGCCTGGTCGAGGTTCATGGCGTATACCGGCATGCCGGCCCAATGCACCGAGATTTCCCGAAGCTTCTTCGCCTCGCTCTTGCCGTTCTGGACGAGCAGCGACAGCCGGTACCGGCCGCCTCTCAAATCTCCCTTGTACAGGGTGATCACGACGGTGTTTTCATGCGGCTGGAACATCCGCGCCATCGCATGGTTCCGGATGGTCTTGCCGCCCAGATCCTGCACGGCCCAGGTGATGCGGACTTCCTCTTTGGGATCAAAATGGTAGATCTCGAATTGAAAATACATGGAATCCTGTTTGTCGGCGTAGTTGCCCGTGACGCTCGGCAGATATGAATTTTTTCCCGTGGAATCGGCCTTGATCTGGTCGATGAAAAAAATGTCGCTGAGTGAAAGGGCCGTTCCGCCGTATGGCGCCACCTTCATTTTCGTCTTTTTCTGGCCGGTTTTCTTGGAATCAAAATCCATGAGCGAGACGAGCAGGTCGTAGGAGCCCGGCGGGACGGTGAAAGAAACATCGGCCGTGCTGTTGTCTTTCCGTGAATTGGTCGCTGCGAAGGTGCCGACATGCACCTCCCTGAGCAGAACGCGCCCCACGGCCTGTTCGCCGCGGGGATTGAACAGCGTGACGGACAACTCATACTTCGCCTTGTAACCGGTGCTGTCTCTGATGAATTGAAGCTCGTCGTATGAGATTTTTGTGTACACCGTCAGCATCGTTTTTGTCGAATCGCCGGATGCGGAGGTCACGGCGTCATAGAAGAAGTCGGGCACGTCCTCATTCCTTGAAAATGCCATGTCGGCGGGCTGTGTCTGGCAGAATGAAGCCGTGAATGAACCGCCCCACAAGAGGGCTCCGGCCGTCAAAATAATCAAACGTCTCATCATCAGTCTCCTTTGGATGAATGACTCCGTCCCGCCCGGGCGGGACGGAAAACCTTTCTCAAGTATTCATATGGCGCCGCCGGCGCCGAAGGATCTGCCTGTCGCGCGATACGGGTTTGCCCGTCAAATCATAGGCCGAACTTCCATCCACAGCCACGTTCACGAAACTGCCCGCCTGAGCCTTCGCCCTGATCCAGACGGTCTGGTCGATTTCCGGCGCGTCCCCCTCGGTCCGGCCGTATGAAAGACGCTGCTCCGCGTCGTACCCGTCGACCAATACAGGGAAAACGGCGGATTCGAGCGCTTTGTTCCGTTCCGCGGAAATCCGGCTCTGCAATTCCATGAGAAGACGCTGCCGCCGCCGGGCCGTCCGCGCGGCGACACGCCCGCCGAAGGCCGCGGAACGGGTGCCTTCCTCGGGTGAATAAACGAATGCACCCATGCGTTCAAACCGCGTGTCTGCCGTAAAGCGCTCGAGCTCGCCGAAGGCCTTTTCCGTTTCTCCCGGAAAACCGACGATGAAGGACGTGCGCAGGGTGAGTCCGGGCACTCGAGAACGCAGCTTGCGGATCAGTTTTTCGATGGAAGCCCTCGGAGTGCTTCGTCCCATCGCCCTGAGCACGGGATCGGCGATGTGCTGAAGCGGTATGTCGGCGTATTTGCAGACCGAAGGCTCCCCCGACATCAGCTCGATCAGCTCATCGGTGACGCGCGCCGGATGCATGTACATGATCCGGAACCAGCGTATTCCCTTGACGGCCGAGAGGCGTTTGAGCAGTTGGACCAAAGTGGAGCCGTCGTTCCGGTCGCTGCCGTAAGCCGTCGTGTCCTGGGCCACGAGAATGCATTCGCGGACGCCAGCCTCCGCCAGCCACCCGGCCTCGCGGACCAGGCTGTCCAGGCTGCGGCTTCTGTACCGCCCCTTGAACTGGGGGATGGCGCAGAAAGTGCACTGGTGGTCGCATCCGTCCGCGATCTTGAGATAGGCGGTATGCGCGGGCCCTGAAAGGCACCTCGGCCGGAAAAGCCCGGTGTATGGCCTGTAGAAACCGCCGAAAAAAAATCTCCCCACCGCGTCATATGCTTCCACGCCGAAGGCCGCGTCGGTTTCGGGGAACAGCTTCCGCATCTGTCCGCGGTAGCGTTCTGCCAGGCATCCCCAAACCACGACTTTCTTTGAGGGATCATTTTTTTTCAGCCCGGCGCACCGGAGCACCGAATCGATCGATTCCTGTTTGGCATCGCGGATGAAGCCGCACGTGTTGATCAGCACCGCGTCGGCGCGGTCAGGACTCCCGGTCAGCTTCGCGCCGTTGTCCTGAAGCATGCGGCCCATCACCTCCGAATCGACCTGATTCTTGGGACAGCCCAGGGTAATAAGAGCTGCCGTCTTTAATTTTCGGTTCATAGGGAAAATGTAATACTAAAAACGAAATATCAAAATGCAAAAAGTAAAATGCAAAATGACA
>JBFZEN010000064.1:0-7278 GCA_041306805.1 bacterium | reverse complement strand
TTTTATCCTATGCGAAGTTACCCATAGACAATGGCGCCGTGGAAGCCATGAACAACAATGCGAAGGCCATCAGTCATAGAGCTCGTGGATATCGTTCATCCAAGACATTCTCAACCATCCTCCTGCACTGTCTTGGAGGTTTAGATATGCCCAAATTGGTGCACAGATTCGCATGAGGAGCCTTATTTTTTAATTTTTGATATTTCATTTTGATCTTTGATTTTTGATTTTATATTTTTTATCCCCGCCCGGACACTCATGATCTGCGATTTCAGATCGAAGGCCATCGTTCTCAATCAAGATCCAGAATGAACGGTTCATTCTTTTTAGATCTGCCATCTGAAATCTTTGATCTGAGATCTCTTTATGTCAATTTTGTATTTGATCGATTTATCTGCCCAGCGCCCTATGCCCGATGTCCTTGCGGTAATAGGCCCCGTCGAACGTGATCTTTCCGACGGCTTCATAAGCCCTGCCGATGGCCGCGGAGATGGTCTCTCCAGTGGCCGTAACCCCGAGCACGCGGCCGCCGTTCGTGACCAGGTCTCCGTTTCTGAACCTGGTTCCGGCCTGAAAAACGTGAACGTCCGCAGGCACGCGGTCGAGCCCCTGGATCACTTTTCCCTTCTCGTATTTTCCGGGATATCCGCCCGAGGCCATGATCACGCATACGGCCGATTTATTCCAGGTTTCAACGGGCTTGTTTTTCAGTTTGCCGTCCGCGGCCTCGGCCATCAAATCGACGATATCCGTCTTGATCAGCGGCAAAATGGCCTGGATCTCGGGATCCCCGAACCGGCAGTTGAATTCAAGCACCTTCGGCCCTTCGTCGGTCAGCATCAACCCCGCGTATAAAACGCCCCTGTAGGTGCGGCCCTCGGCCTTGAGCCCCCGGATCATGGGAATGAGAATTTCCCTTTTCACCTTCTCAAGAAGTTCCGGCTTCAGGACGGGTGCCGGCGCATACGCTCCCATGCCGCCCGTGTTCGGCCCCTCGTCTCCCTCGAACGCGGCCTTGTGGTCCTGAGCCGCGGGCAGGGTGATCACGTTCTCGCCGTCGGTCATGGCCAAAACCGACACTTCCTCGCCGACCAGGCATTCCTCGATCAGGATACGCCTGCCCGCATCGCCGAAGACTTTCTTCTTCATGATGCGGTTCACGGCCACGACGGCCTCGTCCCGGTTCGGGCAGATCACCACGCCCTTTCCTTCGGCCAGGCCGTCGGCCTTGATGACGAAAGGAGGCAGGTGCTCCTGGATGTGCCGAAGAGCCTGTTTCACGTCGCTGAAAACGAAAAACGCGCCCGTGGGGATCTTGTATTTGGCCATCATCTGTTTCGAATACACCTTGCTGCTCTCGATTTCGGCGGCCCGCCGGGTCGGCCCGAAAATGGGCATCTGCTGTTTTTGAAAGGCATCCACGATGCCGAGGGAAAGCGGCAGTTCGGGCCCCACGACGGTCAGGTCGATCTGGTGGCGTCCCGCATACCGGACCAGCTCCTTGATGTCCGCCACGGAAATGTCGGCGCAGGTTGCGAACTCCGAAATCCCCGCGTTTCCCGGGGCGCAGAATATCTGTTCGACATATTTGCTCCGGGACATCTTCCATACCAGAGCGTGTTCCCGCCCGCCTCCGCCGACGACGAAGACGTTCATTCCTTCACCTCCTCCTTCGGTATTGAAAGCCGGATTTCCCCTTGCTCTTCTCCCCCTTGATCCGGGTAATTTCGTCGCGCAGCGATGCCGCCTGTTCGTATTCCAGCCTCGCGGCCGCCGCTTCCATCTCGCGTTCCAGTTCCGACACGAGATCCTCGCGCTCGAGCTTGCCCAGCGAACGGGCCGCCTCCTCATGGGCGGCTTCCGGCCGCATGGAATCGGCCACGGAGGTGGAGGAAAGGATCTGATCGACCGTCTTGTAGATGGTTTCGGGAATGATGCCGTGTTCCTGATTGTACCGTTTCTGCAATTCACGGCGCCGGCTCGATTCGTCGATCAGGGACCGCATGGAGTCCGTATACCGGTCGGCGTAAAGAATGACGGTGCCGCGGACGTTTCTGGCCGCGCGGCCGGCCGTCTGCATCAGCGACCGTCCGGATCTTAAAAATCCCTCCTTGTCGGCATCGAGAATCGCCACCAGGGACACCTCCGGAAGGTCCAGCCCTTCCCTGAGCAGGTTGATGCCCACGAGCACGTCGAAATCGGCCAGGCGCAGCTGGCGCAGGATGTCGACCCGGTCGAGCGCCATGATCTCCGAATGGAGGTAGCGCACCCGGATGTTCAGCTCGGACAGGTAATCGGCCAGGTCCTCGGCCATGCGCTTGGTGAGCGTGGTGATGAGCACCCTGTCCTTTTTTTCCACTCTGGCCCGGATCTCGTGAATGAGGTCGTCGATCTGGCCCTCCGACGGACGGACGATGATTTCGGGATCCGTCAGCCCGGTCGGCCGGATGATCTGTTCGACCAGAATGCCCTTCGATTTTTCGAGTTCGTAATCGGCCGGTGTGGCCGAACTGAAAATCGCCTGGTGTATCATGCCCTCGAATTCGCCGAATGTGAGGGGCCGGTTGTCGAGCGCCGATGGAAGCCTGAAACCGTGCGCCACCAGCGTTTCCTTGCGCGCCCGATCGCCGTTGAACATCCCCCGCACCTGCGGGATGGTGGCGTGCGATTCGTCCACGATGAGCAGGAATTCCCCGGGGAAATAATCGATCAGGCAGGACGGGCGTTCGCCCGCCCCCCTGCCCGCCAGGTGCCTCGAATAGTTTTCAATTCCGTTGCAGTATCCGATCTCCTGCATCATTTCGATGTCGTAATGCGTCCGCGACTCGAGCCGCTGCGCTTCCAGCAGTTTTCCTTCCGAGCGGAAACGGGCGAGGCTTTCGTCCAGCTCCTTCTGGATGGACAGCACGGCCGCCTCGAGTTTGGGGGGCGTGGTCACAAAATGTTTGGCCGGGTACACGGCCGCGCGTTCCTTTTCGTCGAGTATTTCCCCGGTCAGCGGATCGACGACGGATATCGATTCGACCTTGTCCCCGAACGTTTCCACGCGCAGGGCGCGTTCTTCATAGGCCGGAAATATCTCCACCACGTCGCCCCTCACCCTGAAGGTGCCCCGGTGGAAATCGACGTCGTTGCGCGTATAATGGATGTCGATCAACCGCCTCAGCACCTCTTTTCTGTCGATGCTCTGCCCCTTTTCGATGATGAGCAGAAGGTCGCGGAAATCGGTGGGGGAACCCAGCCCGTAGATACACGACACCGAAGCCACAATGATCACGTCATTCCTCTCCACGAGGCTGCTGGTGGCCCTGAGCCGCAGCCTGTCGATTTCATCGTTCACGGACGTGTCTTTTTCGATGTAGGTGTCGGTGGTGGGGATATAGGCTTCAGGCTGATAATAGTCGTAATAACTGATGAAATACTCCACGGCGTTCTTTGGAAAAAACGATTTCAGCTCGCTGTAAAGCTGGGCCGCCAGCGTTTTGTTGTGGGAAATCACCAGAGTCGGCCTGTTTTGCTTCTCGATGACGTTGGCAAAAGTGTAGGTTTTACCCGAACCGGTGACGCCCAGCAGGGTCTGAAAACGCTCGCCCCGCTCCAATCCCTCCGATAATTCCCGGATGGCTTTGGGCTGGTCTCCTTTGGGTTCGAAAGGGGATTCCAATTTGAAATGAGACACGGGGAACGAATCCTTGGAATGGATTAACAGTCAAATGAAGATAAGACTTATCTCCATCAATGTCAAGAATTACCTTGATTTTTCAGCGTCGGGATATTACATTAAATTCTACCTTGGATTATCGGTTGTCTGGTTTTTAATGGACGAAAATTTTCAGGTTCACTTGCCATTTTGAACGTTTAACGCGACAGGAGAAAACCGCTTTATGATGCAGACCTTGCGGAAATACATGAAACTCGTGATGTGGATCGTGGCTGTGACGTTCATCGGCACGATCATTTTCAGCTGGGGCATGGGAGGGTTTAAAACGCGCGGCGACGTCCAGGAGACGGGGCTCATCGGTTCCATCAACGGACGCAAGATCATGTACCAGCAATTCGCCGCGACGCTGGAGGAAGAATACAAGAAAGCCAGGGAAAGCGAAAACACGGACGACCTGCCGGACTACCGCCGCGGCGCCATACGGGACCAGGTGTGGAACAACATGGTCCGTGAAATCGTCATGGCCGACCAGGTCGACCGGTACGGTCTTTCGGCTTCGGACGGGGAGGTGCAGTTCTACGTGCTGAACAGCCCGCCCCCGGACGTGCAGTCGAATCCCCAATTCCAGACCGACGGCCGGTTCGATGTTTCGAAATACCAGCAGGCCTTGCGCGACAAGCAGAATAAAATGGCCGTGATCAGCCTTGAAAACTACTACCGCATGTCCATCCCCCTGCAGAAACTGCAGCAGCGCGTTCTTGCGCTGGTCCGTGTTTCCGACGGCGAGCTGCTTCAGTCTTTCAGACAGGACAATGAAAAGGCGGACGTCAAATACGTCCTGTTCGACCCGGCATCCATTTCCCAGTCGAGCCTGCACATCACCGAAAAGGAAATGAAGGCCTACTACAAGGAACATGAAAAGGATTACCGCCAGCCCGAACAGCGGAAAATCCAATACCTGCTGTTCGAGACCAAACCCACCGCGGCCGACAGCGTTCAAACCCGCGCCGACGTCGAATATCTCAGGCAGCAGCTGGTGGACGGGGCCGATTTCGCGGAAACGGCCAAAGAGAACTCCGAAGACAAGGGCAGCGCCCAGAACGGCGGCGACCTCGGATTCTTTGGAAAGGGCGCCATGGTCAAACCCTTCGAAGAAATGGCTTTTTCGGCTTCAGTCGGTGAAATCGTCGGGCCGGTTGAAACCCAGTTCGGTCTGCACATCATCAAGGTCACGGCGCGCAAAACGGAGAAAGGCCAGACCCAGGTGAGGGCCAGCCACATTCTGTTCACCTACAAAACCAGCCCCGAAACGCAGGACGCCGTTCAGGAACGCGCCCAGTATCTTGCGGATGAACTGGCCAAGACCAAGGGTAAAAATTTCGCCGAACTGGCCGCGGAAGAAAAAATGGAGGTTCGCGAAACGGATTGGTTTTCCAAAGGCGGCTTCATTCCCGGTATGGGAATGGCTTCGCGCATCAACGGGCTGGCTTTCCTGCAGAAACCCGGCTGGGTCAGCGGCGTCTCGAGCCTCGATAAAAACATCATCCTTTTCCGCATATCCGACGTCAAAAAAGAACAGACGACACCCTTCGAGGAGGTGAAGCTGTCCATACAGTCCGTCCTGGCGCAGGAAAAACAGAAGGAGGAAGCCGGACGGCGCTGCGCGGCGTTCCGTCTGAAAGTGACCAGCCCGGCCGACTTCGAAAGAACGGCCCTTTCCGACTCCCTCGAGGTCAAGGAGACGGGATACTTCAGCATGGGCGGTTTCGTGCAGCAGGTCGGTCGCGATCCCAAATTCATCGGAGCGTCTTTCCGCCTGAACAAGGGCGAATTGTCAGGACCGGTGGAGGGCGTTCGCGGCACCTATCTCATTCAGATGATCGACAAGGTTCCCTTCGATGCGGCGGCATTCGAAAAGGAGAAGGAACAGTTGAAAAGCGCCCTGATGCAGAAAAAACAGAACCAGCTCTATTCAGCCTGGATGCAGCAGCTGACGAACGGCGCGAAAATCAAGGACTACCGCGAACAGTATTTTTAATCGGAATGGATAAACCCCCGGCATGACCGGATCCGGATGATCCGGGGGATTCGCCCTTCATTCGATACCAATCCCGTTCCCCTTCAGGGGGCGGGATTTTTCATGTCCCGGCCCCGGTCCATGCATTGCCGCCGCCCGTCCGGGATCCCTTCCTTCCCGCGCGCATGATCCCCGCCAAAAAAAAATCCTGGTCGCCTGTGCTTGCAAGGCGGCCCGGACCGTTCCAGTGCAATGCTCCCGGCTCCTCACAAGGTGAACTTGAGCCCCCAGGCCACTTCCATGCCTTCGATGTTGCGGATCAGGTCCGCGTCGGTTTCTCCCGCAAGCCGTTTTTCCCTGTCCGCATCCTTGAGATTGCCGCCCCAATACTTGATGTGGAGGTTCATCACCGTCCGGGACGCGATTTTATAGTCGACGCCGAAACCGCCGCCGAAAATAGAAGCCCCGGCATTGTCGTTTTCATTGCGTCCGTAGAAGCGCCCGTTGCCCAGAATGCAGAACTGCCCGTCTCTGAAGGCGATGGCCTTCCAGACGATTTCAGCCTCGAGCTGGTCGCCGTTCAAATTCCTGTCCGCCCGGGCGAATTCCAGCCCCTGCAGCAATTCATGCTTCCCGCTTTTCCGGTAGGTCAAAAGACCGAGCACGTACAACTCGTCGTATTGATGGTACACGCCGCCGGTGAAAAGCGTTTTCAGGCCGGAGCCGTAGATCTCGTTCCCGTCAAGCATGTCTCGCCCGTACTGCGTGACGATGCCGTCGAGCATGAGCTTGGTGTTTTCGCCGGCCCGGTAGTCCAGCCCGAGCTGGACGACCGCTTCGTTGCCCGCTTTGTATTTGACGTCCGTCTGTTTGACCGTGGTCTGGCCCGCCGAGGAGTACGAATAGCTGTAGCTCATGGGAAAGTACGGCGAACGGAGCAGCACCTGCCCGCCCAGGCCGAGCACCAATTTGGGAGTGAGGGGGTAAGCCATGGCCGCGCCCGCTTTAAAGCAGAAACCCTGCCCGTATACGGGAAGCCTGAATGCGTAGATACTCCTCGTCAGCATGTTCTGGGTGAGTTCCATCTCGGTGTTATCGAGCCGCGTTTTTCCGGTGGGAATGCCCATGCCCAGATTCAGCATCCATCGATCATTGCCGCCCAGGTAGGTGCCCTGCACCCAGGTGTCGGAGAATCCCTTCAGAACGTGGTCGCCCCATTTGGAATAGGCCGGGATGTGCGTCATCGTCATGCTGATCTGGTCGGTGAAAGGAACATACAGGGTCAGCGGGAACGCAACCTGGGAAACGGCGTTCACGGAACCCTGAATCCTCCACATTTGCAGGCAGCCTTCGGTCCAGATATAGGCCTGGTCCTCCTGGGGGAACAGGGAAATCTGCCCTCCGGCAAGAACCGGAAAGAGAAGTAAAAAACCCATCCAACGGTTTAGCAATCGCATGGCGGTTCTCCAAATCGTCAAAAGTTATTTCAACACCGTCATTTTTCGGACGGCTGTCTGATCGGGTATCGAAAGCCTGACCAGGTATATACCGCTGGGCACGGCCAGCCCGGCGTCGTCTTTCCCGTCCCAGATCACCTCGT
>JBFZEN010000063.1:0-12481 GCA_041306805.1 bacterium | reverse complement strand
ATCCGCGGGGCACGCTTCAGGTCGGGGTCAGGGCCGACTGGTTTTCGGTGACGGGAACGGGAAGCATTTCGCCCCGTTTAAGCGCCGCATGGGCGCTGGACGATAGAACGTCGCTCAAGGCGGCGGCGGGAGTTTTTTACCAGCATCTTCCCATGCTGCTTCTGGCCCGGTGCGCCGGATCGTCCGGATTGGATGACGTCAAGGCCCGGCATGCGGTTCTGGGCGTGGAGCGTTTGCTGACTGAAAACACGCGGCTGACGCTCGAGGCATATCATAAAGATTATGACGACATGCCGCTGGACCCCGAGCAGCCGCCATTGTCGGTTTTTGACGGCAAAGCGGACGCCGTACCGGGGCGGCTGGCCGGAGGAGGCAAGGCGGCGTCGTACGGCCTCGAGCTGACGGTGCAGAAGAAACTGGCGCAAAAGGCGTACGGCCTGGCGAGCGCGGCCTGGGCCAGGTCCAGATACCGCGGCCTGGACGGGATATGGCGGAACAGGAATTACGACAACCGTTTCGCGGTCAGCGTAGAAGGGGGATACAAGCCCGACCGGAACTGGGAATTCAGCATGCGCTGGATCATCGCCGGGGGCACGCCGTACACGCCGATGGACCTGGAAGCGTGCATGCGCCTGCACAGGATGGTTTTAAACGCAAAGGAAATCAACGGATCCCGGTATTCTGCCTACCATTCCATGAATGTCAGGTTCGACAGGCGTTTCCATTTCCAAAGCACCAATTTGATATTCTACCTGAGCGCCTGGAATGTGTACAATAGAAAAAACGTGGCCCAGTATTTCTGGAACGACAGGGAGCAGCGGAAGGACGTGATTTATCAGTGGCTTCTTCTGCCTATATTCGGCCTGGAATACGAGATGTAGGCATCATCTCCTTCGGCGCGGAGCGCCGGTCGCCCCGGCGCATGGAAAAGGTCCGCGATGCATCGATGGACGCTTTCGTCGGGCAGGGACCGCTTCAGGCGCTCCGGGGGCGGGACAATTTCCTGATGATCTGCTCCACGGGCATGACCCATCCGTATGATCCGTGCAAAGCGGCCAGAAAGGCCGCGTGCACGTCGCGCCCCGCCACTTCCAGGCCCCCATGCGACAGTTTTCCCGTGGCGCAGGCGTCCTCCGCGGTCCAGCACGAAAAACCCATATCGGTCGCGGCCCTGACCGTCGCGTCCACGCACATGTGCGTCATCATTCCGGCGGCGACCAGGTGATCGGCTCCCGACTTCCGGATCCGTTCCGCCAGGTCCGTCTCCCTGAACGCATTCGGGTGGTGCTTGACAACGACATCCTCGCCGCCGGCCGGGCTGACGGAGGCGTGAATCTCGCAGCCTTCGGTTCCGGGGAGAAAGAAGGATGCGCCCCGGTTGCTGGAAACATGGCGGATGAAAAATACGGGAAATGACCTCATCCTGAAGAAATCGAGCAGTTTGCGGGCATTGAGCGCCGCCTGCTCCATTCCCTCCAATTCCATTTTACCGCCCGGAAAATAGTCGTTTTGGATATCGATGAGAAGAAGCCCCGATTTTTTCATTCCATCGTCCCTTCGTTGAAACCGAACGCATGAACAAGACCGGATGAATATACCTGAAAAAACAATCAGGTGCCAGAAAAAAAAGCGCCCGGACCAGAGGGCGCTTTTTTTCTGCCGCTATGTTAAAGAGAGGAGTGTGGTCAAAGACGATTTAAAACGGGGCATACCGCTGTGTGTTCAGGATTTCCCGGCCATGGTTTCGACGAACCGATCCATGGCTTTCTCGTCGATCGCGCTTACCGAGCGGTCGATCTTGGCTATCTTCCTGATGACCGCCTTCTGTATAAAATTCATCTTTTCGAAATTGAATGCGCCGCCGAAAAGCCCCAATGCCGAGGCATGGTTCCTCAACTCCGTCGGGAAAACCTGTTCGAGCTGTTTCATGGCTTTTTCGCCCTTTTCCATGCAGCAGATGAACAGACCGGTCCGCTTTTCGAGAAGGGCGGGCATGCGGTCGGCGCAGAACCGGCGCACCTGCCCCTGTATCTTCCCCGCATGGATGGAGCCGCCGATCAGCACCCGGTCATAGTGGGACAGGTCGATCGGCTTTTTATCCTTCAGGCTGAAAAGGTCCACCTGGCCGGTCAGCCTGGCGGCCAGTTTCTGCGAACAGGCCTCGGTGCACCCGTGCGTGGTGGCGTAGACAATGGCGGTTTTCATCGTGTTTTCCTTTCAGATTCTTCCAGTTTGTACGGATTGCCGCAGTGAATGTTTCGCCCCAGACGCGGGGGTGCCCCGGCTATAGGGCGGGGAACGGGCTGACCGGAACGGCGGGGGAAAGGGCCGTTTCGCCCGATCCGCCGGCCGGAAGCGGGACGGGATATGCGAAAAAACGCTTGACTTTTTGAAACATTATGCTTTAATTGCGTAAACAAGTTTGTATCGCAAACCATATTGAACGGCATGGACCATGGCAAGGTTTTACAGGCAACTGAAAATCCTGTCATGAAACGGCATCACTTCACTTCGGAGGGTATTATGGCATCAAGACCCGAACTGAAACAGATCGAGCGCAAAGCCTATCTCTCGTACCACGAGGACGGGCTGGTGGACATCGGCCTGGGCCTGGTTTTTCTGACGTTCGGCCTGGTCGCGCTGTCGGGGAAATCCCTTTTTTCGAGCCTTTGCTGGATGCCCGCGCTGCTGATCGCCCCCATGAAACGCCTGATCACGGTGCCTCGGATGGGCATGGTCAAATTCGGCGCTTCGAACAAAATGAGGCGGGTAAAAATTGCGCTTCTGTTGTCCTGCGCTGCCGTCCTTTTATTCATTCTGGCCGCGGTCCGGCTCGAATCGCCGCCCATGGATCAATGGATGCACAGGTACTTTTTAATC
Organism: bacterium; assembly: GCA_041306805.1. Taxonomy (GTDB): domain Bacteria; phylum Zhuqueibacterota; class QNDG01; order QNDG01; family DTFT01; genus JBFZEN01. Next base: position 9,601 of record JBFZEN010000063.1, on the reverse strand, counting down.
TTGATCGGAACCCTCCTGGTCGCTTTCCCCTTTTTCGGGGCACTGGGTCTGGGCGTCCGGCGATTCTACGGTTACGCCGCGCTTTTTGCGGCGGGCTTCGCCGTCATCCAACTTCACCGCGAAACGCTGGGCGCCGTGTTCACGGCCTTCGGCGGCGTCCTCATTCTTGCGGGAGCGGCGGTGCTGATCGGATTTTTAAAGAAATATCCGCTTCCCGTGCGGGGGGAAGACCATGGCTGATCCGGGAAGAAGGAGGGACAGGCCTGAAACGAGCCATCCCGTCGACCGAATGATCCACGAACCGGCGCGGTATCTGATCATGGCGACCCTGTACGTGGTCGACAGCGCCGATTTCCTGTTTCTCGAACGGCAGACCGGCCTCACCAAAGGGAACCTGTCTTCGCATTTGAGCAAACTGGAATCGGCGGGGTACCTGCGGATCAAGAAGGAATTCGTGGATAAAAAGCCCCACACCATGCTGTCGCTCACGAAAGAAGGAAGGAAGGCGTTTGAGGCGTACCGCGGGGAGATGAAACGGATGCTGAACAGTCTTCCGGGTTGAAAATCCTTTATGCGGTCACTTGATTTTCCCGATCAGACGCAGAAGCCCATCCAAAATCGTCAGGGGATGCGGCGGACAGCCGGGGACAAACAGGTCCACCCGCAGCATCGAATCGGCTCCGTTATTTGATTCGGGGCGATCGATGTAAGGACCTCCTGAAACGGCGCAAGCGCCGACCGCGATCACCAGTTTCGGATCGGGGACAGCGGCATAGGTTTTCTCGAGGGCTTTTTCCATATTGCGGGTGACCGGACCCGTGATCAACAGCCCGTCGGCGTGGCGCGGCGAAGCCACGAACTGGATGCCGAAACGGCCCAGATCGTAGACCACCGTGTTTAACACGTTCACGTCCGCCTCGCACGCGTTGCATCCGCCCGCGCTGACCTGCCTGAGTTTCAGCGACCGGCCGAACAGCTTCCGCATCCTCCGCTCCGGCGCCCCGGCGACCGGGAAGACGTTTCCGGAGAAGAGAAGATCTTTTCTCGCGCGGGTCGCGAGGCGGTAATCCCGCGAAAAACCGATCGCCTTTTCGGGACAAGCCCTGACGCAGTCCATGCAGAAAAGACATCTGCCGAGGTCGATCTTGATTTTGCCCTGCCCGGAGGTTTTCGGATTCACCGTGACCGCGCCGGTGGGGCAGGCGGTGACGCACGCTCCGCATCCCGGGGCGCATCTTTTTTGTGAAATCTCCGGCAGCCCCCTGAAAAGAGGCGGCAGTTCCGCGGGCCGTTCCGGAAAACCGACAGTCCGATTTTTCTGGCGAATCCGCGTGATCAATATGTCCAGCATTCCATTCCTCTCACAAGTCGTGCCCGCAGTAGGACAGGTTGAAGCTTTTGTTGCAGAGCGGAAAATCAGATACGGCCTGGCCCCGCATGGCCATCGCGAGGCCGAACCAGTTGTGGAAGGAAGGATCGATGATCTTGTAATGTAAAAACCTGCCGTTCTCGTCTGTGAGCGCGGCGTGCACGATTTCCCCGCGCCAGCCCTCCACCATCGAGACCGTCAGGCTCTGTTTTTTCATGTTCCCCGGATCTGTGAAGGAACACCCCTCCGGGATTTGCTCGAGCTGGCCCCGGACGAATTCGATCGAACGCTGAATCTCGAGCCATCGGACGAGGGCCCTCGCGAACACGTCCCCCGAATGCCACACCGAAGCCGGAATGTTGAAAAACCGGAAAATACCTGCCGGGAAATCGGACCTCACGTCACGGGACAGGCCTGAGGCGCGGGCGGCCGGCCCGACCATTCCAAGATCGACGCAAGCCTGACGGGTGAGCGTTCCGGCGTTTTCGAATCGCGCGAGCACTGAAGACTCCCTGAACAGCAACTCCACCGCGCCCGTGACGTCCTTTTCGGCGGCGGCGAGCCTGTTCAGCAAGTCCCGGACGAGGCCGTCGCCGATGTCAAACACGGTTCCTCCGGGGATGACGAGCCCGCGTGCGAACCGGCTGCCGCATATCGCGGCCGTCATATTCAGAAAGTCCCCCCGTATCCTGCCGCAGTAGGAGGCGGTGGGCAGGAATCCGACGTCGCCCGACAGCGCGCCGAGGTCGCCGGTATGGTTGGCGAGCCGTTCCAGTTCAAGCGCGACGGCACGGATCGCGAGCGCCCTCGGGGAAGTCTGCGATCCGCAAAGCGCTTCGACGGCGTTGGCGAACGCGATCATATGCCCCGCGGTGGTGTCGCCCGCCGCTGTTTCCATGAAGTGAAGCGTCCGGTTTGTCGGACCGCCCGGAAGAGCCGCCTCGATTCCGCGATGTTGATAACCCAGAGAGATTTCGAGATGATAGACGTTTTCGCCGTGGCACTGGAAGCGAAAATGCCCGGGCTCGATGATGCCCGCGTGCACCGGCCCCACGGCGACCTCATGGATTTCCTCCCCTTCCAGCCTGAAAAAATCCGTCATTCCGATCTTCGGGGCCGGCTTCCCGGAACGTCCCGCGAATGGAACCTGAAAGCGGACCGGTTTGAGCCAGGGGTGCCCCTTCGGAACGACGCGCCACTGTTCGGCGATCTCCCTTTCGAATAAATGGGCCTGAGGGCAATCCGGCGTCAGGGAGGCATAAAAAGAAGGAACATCCGCGGAAAACAGTGAGAGCGTCCCTGTTTCGTCAAAGGCAAGCACGACGAACAGGCGGACCCTTTGACCGTCCGATCGGAGACTTCCTTCCGCGAGCCGGCTTCGGGGTACGCCGAACAAAGCGGAAATTCTTCCTCCTTCGTTCACGGACCGGATCACGCGCTCCCGGAATTCCGGAACAGGCACGACCGGCACATCCTTGATCCGGACCGGCTGCGCGTTGCGCATTGAGAGGATGGAACGACGGCTCATCATCAGGGCCTTCCGGCATCAGGAGCCTTCGTTACGGCGCTCCCGACGATTTCCGCGGCGTCGTTCAGGAGCGCATGAAGGGAACCCGGCATCCAAAGGCCCAGGAGGAGCAGGGCGCAAAGAGGAACAAGAACGAGCAGGCGTTCCAATCCGTTTGCCTTGACCGGATCCAATTCCGTCTCCGGTTTTCCCCAGGCCAGAGAAATGGCGTGACCCAGGGCTCCGATGAAGACCACGGCGAGCCCCGTGAGATAGAGAACGGTCATCCAAACCGATCCCCGGTCCATGGCCGCCTTCAGCACCTGGAATTCGCTCATGAACAGAGCGAAGGGAGCGGCGCCGATCAGCGCGAGAATTCCGCTGAAAAGTCCGAGCCCCCACAGGGGCGAGCGCTTGACCGAGCCGGAAAGCCTCGCCATCTCATGGCTTCCCGACATCTGCCCCAGCCGGCCGGCGGAGAAAAAGGACACGGTCTTCCCGAGAGAATGGTTCAAGGTATGGAACAGGGCGGCAAAAGTTCCGAATCCGCCCAGCCCGATTCCCAGGGCGATAATGCCGAGATGCTCCATGCTGCTGTATGCGAGGAATCGTTTCACGTTTTTCTGGAACAGGATGAAGGAGGCGGCGACCCCGATGGAAAGCAGGCCGAATCCGGCGAGCAGGTTCAGGGCCCATCCGGCGTCGCCCGTCGCGGCTTCCGCGATGGGCACGAACCGCATGACACAGTACAAAGCCGCGCTGAGCATGAATCCCGAAAACAACGCGGAAACCGGAGCCGGAGCCTGGCTGTGGGCGTCCGGGAGCCAGTTGTGCATGGGCGCCAGGCCGGCCTTGGTGCCGTACCCCACGAGCAGGAAGATGAAAGACGCCTTGACGAGCATGGGATTGAGGGATAAAGCGTGCGACCTCAGGTTCGTCCACAGCAGAATTTCTGAAGGTTCGATGCCGACCCCCTGGGCCGAGGCGGCCGCGAGCAAGGTGCCCATGAAAGCGAACGCCACGCCCACCGAACAGATCAGGATGTATTTCCACATGGCTTCCAGGGATTCCCTCGTGACATGCACGCAAATCAGAAACGCGGTCAGCAGGGTGGTGGCCTCGATGCCCACCCACATGATGCCGAGGTTGTTGGAAACCAGCACCAGGGACATGGCGCTCATGGTTCCGCACCAGAGCCCGGAAAATTGGCGGGCCTGTTTCAACGCAAGCCGGCCCGACCGGAGCTCCTCCCCGAAATAAATCCACGCGTACCCGGTGCTCAGCGAGACCACGATAAGCATCACGGCGAGGTGAAAGGCGGACAACCCGTCCACGAAAAGCCAGCCGGACGCGGCGAAGAGCCGCCCATCGCGCGCGGCAGTCGCGACGACGGCGCATCCCGCGGCCGCGGCCGCCAGGATGCCGACCAGCATGGTGCGCAGGGCCGCCTTCGGAGAGGGAAGGACGAGGCAGGCCAATCCCGCCGCCGCCGGGACAATGAGAAGCAACCAGATGAAAGAAGTGGAATAGGTCATTTTAATTTCAATTATGCCTCTCATCAGCCTTTCAGTGAACTCAGGCGGTCGGCATCCAAATGGTCGAATTCGCGGTTGATGTGGTACATGGCGACGCCCATCACCAGGACGGCCACGAAGGCGTCGAGGAGGATTCCCAGTTCCACCAGAGCGGGGATTTCGCCCACGGCGGCGACACCGAACGCATAAATGCCGTTCTCGAAGACCAGGTATCCAAGGCACTGGTTGAGCGCTTTCTTTCTTGCCACAATCAGGAACAGACCTGTCATCATGGTCATCAGCGCGGCAGGGACCACGAGCGGAAGGTCCTGTCCTTTCATCAGGGGCAGCCTGCCGCCGATCCAGATGGAAACGCCGAGCATGGCGATCCCGGCCAGAATCGAAGGGATGTATCCGATGAAGGGTTCGATTTCCCGCTGTACGCCGGCCTCCTTGACGGCTCTGCGTAAAAGCCAGGGGTAGATCAATCCTTTAAGAACCACGCTGACCGCCGCGATGGCGAACAGCCGCGGCGACAGGGCGCGGAACTGCGCGGCCACCGCGAACAATCCGAGCAGGATTCCCTGAAAGGCGACCACGCGGATGCATGTGGAGAGAAGACTCAAACCCAGAAGCGAGACGTCCGCGAGCACCAGAGCGATCATTCCCAATTCAATCCAATCGTGCATCGGTTTACCTCATCGCCAGAATCAACGCCAGAGCCGAAAGCGCTCCGGCCGCGGCCAGAAGCTGGGGCAAGCGGACCAGACGCAGGCGCGCCATGACGGACTCGATGACGCCCACCGTGATTGCGAGGGCGGCGATGCCGGCGATTCCGATCGCCGTGTTGATCCACGGTCCGCCGGCCCTGAAGGGGACCACGAGTCCGACGATGAGCGATCCCAGGCCCCAGAGCTTGAGGGCCGATCCATAAAGAATGCAAGCAAGGTCCGGACCGCCGTGATCGAGCACCATGACCTCGTGGATCATGGTGAGTTCGAGATGGGTGTTCGGATCGTCGAATGGAATGCGGGAGTTTTCGCAGAGGAACACGACAAGAAGGGCGGCGGCCACGAGCGCGATTTCAGGCTGGAAATGCGACACCCCTGAAAGCACACCGGACAAAGAGAGCGATCCGCTTTCCCTCGCAGCAGCGGTCAGTCCCAGAATCAGGGCCGGCTCCGAGAGCGCCGAAAACAGGACATCGCGGCTCGCGCCCATTCCTTCGAAACTCGATCCCGTATCGAGGGCGGCAAGCACGGTGAAAAACCGCGCCACTCCGAAAAGAGTGGCGAACAGAATCAAGTCTCCCGGGAATGCGAACAGCGCTTTGTTCCCTCCGAACGGAAGGAGCGTCAGCGCGGCGGCCGCAGACGCCAATCCGATGACAGGCCCGGCCCGGAAAATCCATGTCGTTGTCAGGCTGTATACGGCGCCTTTCCGAATCAGCCGGATCAGGTCGTAATACAGCTGAAAAAGCGGCTGGCCTTTGCGCCCCGCGAAAAATGCCTTGGTCCGGCTGATCAGGCCGAAGAGCAGGGGCGATAGCGCGAGCGCCAGAGCGAATTGTATCCACGATGCGGCTGCCATGGTCACCTCAGCTGCCAGATCAGCAGGATGAGAAGGGTGAAGAACATATACAGCACGTACACCTGAATCCTTCCCTCCTGGATCCGTTTCAGGCGTTCCAGGGCTTTTCCGGCGGTGCCGAAAACGGGCCGGTACACGCGCTCGCGGCTCACGTCCGGGGTTTCCGATTCAAAGCTGATGGAGGATGGAAAGTACCGGTCGGGCGGCCGGAAGTGTTTTTTTGTCCGCAGGAAAAAACGAAAAAGGTCCGTGATCGGCTGGGCGAAAGAGGAAGCCGTGTACTGCATCTTCGACGTCGGGGCCGTATATCCGCAGTCCCAGGTTCCGGAGATTCGTGTTTTTCCGCCTGACAGAAGCCCGCGCTTTATTCCCCACAGCAGCAGAATGAGGGCCAACAGAATGGACGTGATGACGCTGACGCGTCCGAGCTGCCGGGAAGCGTCCATGATTTCATTGCCGAAAGAACAGTGAAGGCCGTTCGACAGGGCAGGGGTTATTCCGCGTACGAAGAAAAAGCCGAAAAGGCCGGTGACGACGCAGATCGCCGCGAGCACCGCCATCGGGAGTGTCATCGAACGGCTGCTTTCGCGGGCGCCCGCCGCGGGCCCGGTCCGGGGCTCCCCGAGAAAAACGATCCCGAACGCCTTGGCGAAACAGGCGGCCGCAAGCCCTCCGATCAGAGCCAGAGAAGCAGCGGCAGCAGCGAGTGAAATCGCAGGGACCGCCTCCATCGAGACCGCGCCGCGAAGGGAACCCAGATACACGAGAAATTCACTGACGAATCCGTTCAGGGGAGGGAGTCCGGAAATCGCGACCGACCCCACAAGAAACACCGCACCTGTCCAGGGCATTCTTTTTAAAAGGCCGCCAAGCCGGTCGATGTCGCGCGTTCCGGCGGCACGGTCCACCGATCCCGCGCCCAGAAAGAGAAGGCCCTTGAACATCGCGTGGTTGAACACATGAAAAAGCGCCCCGGAAAATCCGAGCGCCGCGACGGCCGGGAATCCGCCGGACAGGCCCACGAGGCCGACGCCAAGACCGAGCCCTATGATGCCGATGTTTTCGACGCTGTGATAGGCCAGGAGACGCTTGATATCATGCTGGGCCAGGGCGAAGAGCACGCCGAGCACGCCGGAAACCGCGCCGGCCGCCAGGAGGGTCCAGCCCCACCACATGGGAGGCGGCCCGAAAAATCCAAGGAAGCGGATCAGCCCGTAAATTCCCGTTTTGATCATGACACCCGACATGAGAGCCGATACGTGGCTCGGGGCCGAAGGGTGCGCCTCGGGAAGCCACACGTGCATGGGCATGAATCCGGCCTTGGTTCCGAATCCGATCAGCGCGAGAATGAAACAGAATCCGGCTGTTCCAGCGGATCGGCCCGTCTGAAAATCCGAGAAATCGTACGAGCCGGACACTCTGGACAGAGTCAGAAACATCACCAGAAGGAATGCGGTTCCGAGATGCATGGCGACCATGTATATCCACGAAGCCTTCCGCACCTTTTCGTCCGCGCGGTCGAATGCAACGAGAAAAAAGGAGGAAAGGGTCATGGTTTCCCATCCGATGAGAAAGAGGAGCGTGTTTCCGGCCAGGCACACCAGCATCATGCTCGCCACCAGCAGGTTGAACCAGAGCCACGAGCCGGCCGCTCGGCGGGGACCATACGGTTTCATGTATCCGATTCCATACCAGGCGGAAAGAGCGGAAAGAATCAAAATGGGAAGGAGGAAGAAGGCGGACAGTCCGTCCAGTTCGAGGACGAATGCACCGAAAGGCATCGCCCAATCCCAGGCCGCTTTTAGGGGAGGACCACCGGCCAGGACACGGACGACCGGAACCAGACCGATCATCGCGGAAAGCATGGGGCCGGCGGCGCCGGCCTTCAGCGCGGCCGGGGAAGATTTCCCGAAACAAAAAGATACGGCTCCGGCCAAAACGGGAAGCGAAACGGCTGCGAGTATCAAGATCACGAGGCTTCCCCCGCAGTCAAATCCACGGTGCCCATCCGGGCGTTCATCGGCCGGCCTTCCGGAACGGATCCCCGCATTCGCGGGACAAGGCTGATTTCCCCCCGATAGCGCCGTTTGCGGGGTTCATGGTCAGAATTCAGCGTGGACCTCCGCTGTCATTCAATCCAGCCTCAATCCGCCGGATGGTTTCCAGAATTTTATTCTCATCCGCCCGCTGTTGGATCGTTTTTTTCAATGAAGGTTCGTGAAGCAGGAACGCCAGCCTGGACAGGAGCTGGAGATGCGTCCGGACCGTCGGACTGATCAAAGTGAAGATGGTGTCCACGGGCATGCCATCCACGGCGCCGAAATCCACGGGCTGTTTCAAAAACAGGAGGGCGATCGTGGGACGGTCGACCTGAAGCACGATGGGGGTTCTCGGATGGGGGATGGCGATGCCGCCTCCGACGCCCGTCGATCCGAGCGCCTCGCGGGCCAGGAGCATTTGCAGAAGAAATTTTCTGTCTATCGTCTTCGGAAGCCGGATCAGACGGACCACGGATTTCAAAACCGTTTCCTTGTTTTTCCCGGAAACGCCATAAAATACGCCGCCGGCGCGCACGGCATCCGCGATGCCGGAAGAGGAAACGTTTTCCGGAGCGTTGTCCGTGATGAATTCCGCGGATACCCGGATGCCATTGGCCGTGGCCCATTCGAGCAGTTCGGTCTTGTTGAACCGGTACCTGCCCTGGACGCGCAACGCGGGCAGGCCTGCGTGTTCTATCCATTTGTACACCGCGGACTCGGAAACATTGAGCATTTTTGCCACGCTTTTAATCGTCCATTCCATCCATGTCACTCCATTGACAGTTCATTGCATTTCATTGACGCCTGCCGCATGCGCTGGAACCCCGTTCGCAACCGGGTGAACGGTTCCATTCGTTTGGGGAAATCAATCGTGAACCACGAAGCCGGTTTGCTGCCTTTCCGCCGTTACTGCGCACCACGGACGGAGGAGTCAAAAAAAGGGGGCATGCGCTGCGGAATAATTGCCGTTAAATCATTGTTTTTAAAAGTCCCATCCTGTGCATAAAAAATACGGATTAAATAATAATAAAAAATCGCCTTAAAATCAATTATTTTGTTGATTTTTTTCTGTGATTTCCATGCGGCCGGGCGGCCTCCCGATTCGCCTGAACCTGTTTATTTTAGGTTTGTTTTTGTTATTTTTTCGGGTTAATATTCGTCATGAATGAGATTCCCTACACTTTCGAGAAAATGGGCGAGGCGCACAGAATTGGGGTTGTGGACGTGTACAACCATTTCATCAGACACAGCATGGCGGCTTTTCCCGAAGAACCCATCCCGTATGCGATGTTCGACAAGTTTATGGAAATGGCGAAGGGATACCCCGCTTACGTGGTTCTGGAAGCCGGAGGTTCTGTCGCGGGTTTTGCGTTTCTGCGCCCCTATCTGGCCATCAGCACGTTCAGTCGAACCGCCGAGATCGCCTATTTCATATTTCCCGAGCATACAAACAGGGGTGTCGGATCTGTTTTACTCCATCTTCTGTTCGAGGGTGCGGAAAATTTGGGCCTTCGGACCATATTGTCGGGTATTTCATCGTAAAACTCCCAAAGCCTGGTCTTTCACTGAAAGAACGGATTCG
>JBFZEN010000062.1:0-6469 GCA_041306805.1 bacterium | reverse complement strand
CAGGATTCAAGGGAGGAAAAGGCGTAGGCACGGCCTTCGGCGCGCTCCTGGGCCTGGCTCCGGTCCCCGTGTTCATCGCGCTGGTCGTGTGGCTGGTCCTCGTTTTCACGACGCGCATCGTATCCATCGCTTCGCTGGCCGCGGCCGTCGTTTTCCCCGCGGCCCTCATCGCCCAGAAGGCTTTTTTCAAACCGACGGTTCCCGCTTCACTGGTCGTCTTCTCGCTCTGTTTCGCCGCGCTGATATTCGTCACCCACCGTTCCAACATCAGGCGGCTGCTGCGCGGCGAGGAAAACCGTTTCGGAGCCAGGCATCCATCCAAGAGGAAGCCGTGAGCCTCCGTATCGGAGTGCTCGGGGCCGGAGGCTGGGGCGCTGCGTTGGGGCTGTTGCTGCACCAGAACGGGCATGCCGTGGTGCTGTGGGAATTCCGGCATGAACTGGCCGAACGCCTGAAAACCACGCGCGAAAACCCGGATTTTCTGCCCGGCGTGGTTCTGCCCCGCGAGATCGCCGTGACGTCCGACCTGGAAACCGCGGCCGCCGACAAGGACATCATCGTACTGGCGCTGCCATCGCACACCGTCAGGCAGACCGCCAAGGCCCTTTCCCTGCTTCCCGTCCGGAACGCCCTGTTCGTCAGCGGCACCAAAGGCATCGAGAATCATTCGTTGCTCAGGATGTCGGAACTGCTCGTTCAAACCGTTCCGGACCTTCGGCCGGAACGCATCGTGGTTCTTTCGGGCCCGAGCCACGCCGAGGAAGTGGCCCGGTCCATTCCCACGGTCGTAACGGCGGCTTCGGCCGATGAACAGGCTTCCAGGACTGTCCAGGAAACCTTCATGAATCCCTCGTTCAGGGTGTACACGAGCGGCGACGTCATCGGCGTGGAACTGGGCGGCGCCTTCAAGAACGTGATCGCGGTCGCGGCAGGCATCTGCGACGGCGTCGGTTTCGGCGACAACACCAAGGCGGCGCTCGTCACGAGGGGCATCGTGGAAATGACGAGGCTGGGTGAAGCCATGGGAGCGAATCCGTCCACGTTCGCGGGACTGTCGGGACTGGGCGACCTCGTGGTGACCTGCTGGAGCCGGCACAGCCGGAACCGGTACGTGGGAGAGCAGATCGGAAAAGGCGCCAAACTGCCCGACATTCTCAATCAGATGAAAATGGTGGCCGAAGGCGTCCGCACGACCCAGTCGGTGTATGACCTGAGCCGGAAGTACAACATCGCCGCCCCCATTTCCACCGAGGTGTACAGGATGCTCTTCGAGGGCAAAGCCCCCAAGCAGGCGGTGTTTGATTTGATGACGAGGGACAGGAAGGCTGAAGCATAAAAGTTCCGGGTTCTGAGTTTTGTGTTCTGAATTTTTGGATTTTTCTCTATTTGGATAAAACAGGAAGTGCGACGTGACGGGATTCGCTGATATCGAGGATATGGAAGTTTGGCAAAAATCACGACGACTTGTGAATAAAATCTATACCATTACCAAAGGTGTGTCATTTTCAAGGGATTTTGCGTTAAGCAATCAGATCCGAAAAACATCTATCTCTATCCCTTCAAATATTGCAGAAGGATTTCAAAGAAATGGCAATAAGGAGTTTATTAACTATCTTTCTATAGCGAAAGGTTCCAAGTTCATGAAATAGACATATCAGCAGAATTCAAATGTTAAATTCAGAACCCAGAATTCAGAACTCAGAACTGAAAAACGGGAGCACCGATGCAAAAAATATATATTTCCGCAATTTCAAAACATGAAAACCAAACCGTCACGATTCAGGGCTGGCTCTACAACAAGCGTTCCAGCGGCAAGCTGTGGTTCCTTCTGGTGCGCGACGGAACCGGCGTCATTCAGGCCGTGGTGTCCAGGTCGGACGTGCCCGAGGCGGTGTTCACGGCCTGTGAAAGCCTGACGCAGGAATCGTCGCTTTCGGTGACGGGCAAGGTGGTGGCCGACAAGCGCTCGCCCATCGGATTCGAAATGCAGGTGCAGGACGTCACCGTCCACCAGGTCGCCCAGGAGTATCCCATCACCCCCAAGGAACACGGCACCGCCTTTCTCATGGACCACCGCCACCTGTGGCTGCGGTCGTCGAACCAGAACGCGGTTCTGAAGGTGCGCCATGAAATCATCCGCGGCATCAGGGATTTTTTCGACGGCCGGGGTTTTACCCTGGTGGATGCGCCCATCTTCACGCCGGCGGCCTGCGAGGGCACCAGCACGCTGTTCGAAACGGACTATTTCGGCGAAAAGGCCTACCTCACCCAGAGCGGCCAGCTCTATATGGAGGCCGCGGCCATGGCCTTCGGGCAGGTATACTGCTTCGGGCCGACGTTCCGCGCCGAAAAATCCAAAACGCGCCGGCACCTCACCGAATTCTGGATGGTGGAACCGGAGGTGGCCTACGCCGATCTGGACGACAACATGCGCCTGGCCGAAGACTTTGTCTCTTACCTTGTACAGCGCATCCTCGAAAAGCGGAAGGAAGAACTGAAGCACCTCGAACGCGATACGGGCAAACTCGAGAAAATCGCGGTTCCTTTTCCGCGCATCAGCTACGACGAGGCGGTCCAGATTCTGGCTAAAAAGGGAGTCGCCTTCGAGTACGGGAACGACCTGGGCGGAACCGACGAGACCGTGATATCCGAATCGTTCGACAGGCCTGTGATGGTCCACCGCTACCCGGCCGAGGTGAAAGCCTTTTATATGAAAGCCGACCCGGCGGATCCGTCCAAGGCCCTGTGCGTCGACGTGCTTGCACCGGAAGGCATAGGCGAAATCATCGGAGGGGGCCAGCGCGAGGATGATTACGACACTCTGGTGGCCAGGATCAAGAAACACAACCTGCCCATGTCGGCGTTCGAGTGGTACCTCGACCTGCGCCGCTACGGGTCGGTGCCGCATTCCGGCTTCGGGCTGGGCATCGAACGCACCGTCGGGTGGATATGCGGCGTGCCCCACGTGCGCGAGACCATCCCCTTCCCGCGCATGATGCAACGCATCGTGCCGTGATCGCTGCCTGAACCTGAGAGAAACGCGATTGGATCCGGCTCTCCATAAAATAGGGGCAGAAGGACTTTCAGCAGCAGGGGGATCATCAGCCGAACCTTTCCATACGCGCATCCTCGCAGTCGAACTTTCGATCCAGATACCGCTTGAGCCTCTTCCAGAACCGGTTTGATAATCCGGATTCAATCATTTTGCCGCTTTTTCTCCCGCTGTGTCCCTTGGTCGGCCTGGCGGACGCCTTTGGCCGTACTCCCCTGATCAATCGGCGCATCCACCGTCATCAAAGAAAGGGGGTCATCATGGAAAAGGGAATTCGTCTAAGGGTATTGTGCGTTCTGGCTGTTCTATACGGCATCTCTCCCGGCCGCGCATCGGCCGATACGCACGTCCCGCGCACCATGGGTTATCAGGGCGTTCTGACCGACGCCGGAAGCGGCGCCGTACCCGATGGCAGCTACAGCCTCGCTTTCAAATTGTACGAAGCGGCCTCGGGCGGAGACGCCCTTTGGGCCGAAGAACAGTATGTGGCCGTGGCCAACGGCGTATTCAACACCGTTCTCGGCGGCGTGAATCCCCTGAATCTGCCGTTCAGCCGGCAATACTGGCTCGGCGTGACCGTGGGGGAAGGCGTGGAAATGACGCCGCGCATCCAACTGACGAGCTCGGCGTACAGCCTGAGGGCGGCCAATGCGGACAGCCTCAACGGCCTGTCGGCCGGGGTCACCCCGGCGCCCAACCGCATCATCCCTTTGGGGCCGGACGGCAAATTCCCGAGCTCGGTGCTTCCATCGGGGCAGCTTTTAAGCGGGACGGCGGAAGGCGACATCACAGCCGTTTATGCCGGCACCGGCCTCGCGGGCGGCGGGGAGTCGGGCGACGTGACGCTTGCAGCGAACGTTCCCTTCGCCCTCAGCGGGGTCACGGGAACGGTCGATGCGATCATTGCAGGGATCAACACGGGAGACGGACGGGGCGTGTACGGCGAGAGTGCCGGAGGCACGGGCGTCAGGGGCAAGAGCGGGAGCGCGAACGGGGTTTACGGTTCAAGCTTCAGCGGAAACGGCGTGAGGGGGGAGAGTAACGGCGGCGACGGCGTCTACGGCCAGAGCGGCACGGGCGCCGGCGTGCGCGGCTATTCTTCAGGCGGCCATGCGGGATATTTCACGGGCAAGGGCTATTTCTCGGGTCATGTCGGCATCGGGTTGACCAATCCCCAGCGCCTGCTGCATCTTTCGAGTCCGAACAACGTCTCCATCGTATTGGAGGATTCCGGCGCCGCCGCAGACCAAAGGAAAAAATTCATCAACTCGGATGACGGGATGCTGCGGTTCGGAAAATTTTCGGATTCATGGGTTTTTACACCCCAGGTGACAATCAGCGACGACGGTAAGGTCGGGATCGAGACGGCATCTCCCCTTGAAAAACTCCATGTCGCGGGTACGATTTATTCATCCGCTGGAGGGTTCAAATTCCCTGATGGGACGCTGCAAACCACCTCCGCAGTCCCGGGCAGCGGGGACATTTCTGCGGTCCATGCCGGGACGGGGCTTGCCGGGGGAGGGGAATCGGGCGACGTGACGCTGTCCGTCCAGGTTCCGCTGGCGCTCACCGGCAATATACCGGGAAGCGTCAACGCGCTCTTTTCATCCGTCAACTCGAGTGACGGCCGGGGCGTGTATGGCGAGAGCGGCGCAGGCAGCGGAGTGCGGGGTATCAGCGGAACGGCGAGCGGAATTTATGGTTCAAGCAATTCAGGAATCGGCGTGAAGGGTGAGAGCAACGACGGCAATGGGGTATACGGTTCAAGCGGTGGCGGTCCGGAATTGGAAGGTGCCGGTGTTCGAGGCGAGAACAACATTAACGGAAATTCCGGCGCTCTGGGATCTCCACGATACGGCGTGAGAGGCAGTTCCGCCGGCGGGTACGCCGGATATTTCGAAGGCAAGGCCTATTTTTCAGGAAATGTCGGCATCGGCACGGCTGATCCATCCGCGAATTTAAACGTGGTGGGTGCCGCGGCGATTGGTTCAAGCAGCAATGTGGCCACGGGAACGTACGCTGTCGCGCTGGGGGAAGGGTGTGGGGCGGCTGCCGCCGTTTCAATCGCGATAGGCGTGGGGGCACAGACCAGCGCAGCGCATGCCATCTCAATCGGCAAGGGCGCGCACTCGGACAATCTGGGGGCCATATCGATCGGGTATAACACCGCTTCGTCCGGATTTTATTCCATGTCGCTTGGCAGCCACATCAACGCGGCGGGCAACCGGTCGTTCGGGATAGGCCTCGACGACACACCCAGAAACATCAACGACAGCAACGTGATGGCCATCATGGGCGGCAATGTCGGCATCGGCACCGTGTCGCCGGGCAACATACTCACCATCGCCCAGGGTTCGGCCACCGATCCCGTCGCGGACGCGTGGACGGTCTACAGCTCGAGAAGGCTGAAGACGCGCATCGAGCCCCTTGAGCAATCAATCGAAAAAGTCCTGAAGCTGCAGGGTGTCTCGTTCGAATGGAAGGCGAACGGGAAACAGGACATCGGCCTGATCGCCGAAGATGTGGGAAAGGTGATACCCGAGGTCGTCACGTATGAGGCGAACGGTATTGACGCGGCCGCGGTCGATTACTCACGCCTGGTTTCCGTGCTGATCGAAGCGGTGAAAACGCAGCAAAACGAGATCGACGCCTTGAAAAAGCGGTTGACCGTTCTTGAAAGCAGGTGACATTTGAGGATTCGTTTCGATGAACAGGAGAAAATCATGAAACTGAAGACGTCATTGATTTTCATGCTGAGTGCCTGTCTGACGTCCGCCTTCGGGCAGATCCAATCGCCGGCCCGCGTTTTCGGCAGCGGCGGCGCCCAGCTCGGCGGCGCAGAATACCGCATCCGGGGTACGTTGGGCCAGACCGCGGCGGGAGCCACTGTCGATGCGTCCTTCATGCAAGGTGCGGGATTCTGGCGCACCTTCGCAGTTCTCTTCACCGGCGTACCGGAAGATCCGTCCGCCCCAATCCCGGTTGCCTACCAATTATTTCAAAGCTACCCCAATCCGTTCAATCCCTTCAGTGTGATCGGATACGCCGTTCCCGAAATCAGCGAAGTGACGATTTCCGTATACGACGTCAGGGGAAAACTGATCGAGACGCTGTTCAAGGGAACAAGCGTTCCGGGTTTTCACAAGGTGGTGTTCAGCCCCGGACGGTTTTCGAGCGGGATGTACCTCTACGTCATGTCGGCCAGGTCCGCGCGGACGAACCAAACCTACTGCGATGCGAAAAAGGCAACCCATGTGAAATAACCGTCCGCCAGGAAATCGAGAACCGGGCGGCGATTTATCCTTGATCCCATTCGGGCGACGGACGCATGAGGGTGAGCCGCCGCAAGGAATGGAGTCCGTCCGTTTTTTACCCGCATATTTCAGCGTGTCCCTCCTCTGGCCCTCCGGCATAAAC
>JBFZEN010000061.1:0-7022 GCA_041306805.1 bacterium | reverse complement strand
ACTTCAAGGAAAAATTCGACGCCAAGACCATCATGAGGAATACGCTTGCATATAGATACGTGTAAGACAGACTGCCACGGAAACACACGGAATGATACAATTCGACCAAACCTTTATTCTTGTTTTATTTCCATTCCATGTCACTTTCCGCTGTAAATCCTCTTCTCCCCCAGCAGCACGCAAAGGATCGTCTTCGAATCCACGATCCCCCCCGACTCGACCATGCGCCTGAGTTCGCCGAAGGGCATGGAGACGGGCTCGAGGAATTCGGTCGGGTCGGTGTGAACGGCGCCCGTGCGGAATAATTCCGTCCCAAGAAAAAGCGTGATGAATCCCGTGGAATACCCTTCGGCGTGCGCGTAGGTGATCAATCGTTCGAGTTTTCCGGGAATGAATCCCGTTTCCTCTCCGCATTCGCGCACGGCCGCGTCCTCGGGCTTTTCGCCGGCGTCGATGAGCCCCGCGGGAACCTCGACCAGAGTGCGCCCGATGCACGGCCTGTGCTGCCGCACCAGGCGGACCTGCCCCTCCCGATCGAGAAGCAGGACGGCGACGGCGTCGCGCACCAGCACGGCCTCTCGGACGGCCTCCCTTCCGTCGGGCAAAAGCACGGTCAGCCTGTCGAGCCGCAGGTAGGCGCCGTCGAAGACGCGCTCCCGCTTGAGCACCGGCTCGGCCAGCCGGTCCGTCAGGTCGGTCTTCATACCGGCATGACCTGAATGTCGCCCGTGGCCAGGTTCCACATGGCCACGGTCCGCTTTCCCTTCAGCCATCCACCGCATTCGCCGGGGTTGATCACGAGCGTCCTTCCCTCGCGCACCTGGGCGATGTGGGTGTGCCCGTAGATGATGGCGTCGTAATGGCCCGTTGCGGCGAGCAGGTCGAGATTGTCGGGCTCGTGCATCAGAAGTATCTTTTTGCCCCCGAAATGGAACTCGTGCGGCGGCCTGTGGATGCGCCCCTTGAAGGTGGCAGCGAGGCCGATCCGTTCGCCGTCGTTGTTCCCGAAAACCGCCGTGAATTCGACGCGCAGGTGCTTGAGGGGAATCGATACGAACGGAGACACCAGGTCGCCGGCATGCACGACCAGGTGCACCTCGGCGTCGTTGAACATGGCCACGGCCTTCGATATGGCGGGCAGATTGTCGTGGCTGTCCGACATGATCCCGATTTTCATGGTTTTTCCCTTTCCCTATCCAGGGACCGGAATGCGATGATTGAAAAGGCGTTTTATTGACAAACGCATCACAGCGCCTTGGATCGTTGGTTTGTACCGTGTTCCGGTCACTGGATAGTTTAGCCCCAAAATTTTATAAAATCAAATGAAAATTGCATATGAAGTTATGATTGTTTATATTAATGATTCGGTGTTTAATTTAAACACCGAATAACACCGAGGGACACTGAAAAAACACGGAAAACAATTTTGGACGAAAGTGAATGACAAACCGCTGGATAAAATTCTCCATACTGGCAGCGGCCGCCGCGGGCCTCTGCGCGCGGAGCGTCCTTTTTCACCCCTGGCTGTCGCTGAATGAGTGCCTGGCCGATCCTTCGGCGCATGACGGCTCGCGGGTGACGCAATTCAGGGAACCCAAGATCGGAATGGTTTTCGGCGACGGATTCCTGCTCACCCAGAAGAAGGGGGAATCGATACGCGTGTTCTGCGATACGACGGGACTGGTCGGCGGCGAATTCGTCGGCGTCACGGCCGTGTTCCACAAAGAGGGTTATCTGGACGGGGCCGTGACCCAGGTGGCCAGCCTCCGCCGTGAAAAAATGGCCGTTTCCGTTGTTCCAGCCGCCGCCGTTTGTCTGCTCTTTTTATCTCAATTCAGATGGAACATGAAAAAAGGCCTGCTGGAGCCGAAAAAACATGCCTGACCTGGTCACCCATGCGGCCATAGCCCACCTGATCAGGCGGCCGTTCGATTTGAAGAAGAAAACCGGAACGGGTCCGTCCCTGCGCGTCCTGTTTTACCTGGGAACGTTGCTGCCTGACCTGCTGACGCGCCCCTGGTACATCCTGTTTCCCGCCACCCACGACTTCACCTTGCCTTTTCACACGCCGGCCGGGGCGCTCATTGCCTGCGGAATGATCGCGGTTCTCTTTGAGACGACGCTTCAGAAAAAGGCCTTTGGGCTTCTGGCGGCGGGAAGCGTGCTGCACTTCGTTCTGGACGGATTCCAGAAACAGATCATAGGCAACAATTTCTGGCTGTATCCATTTTCGTGGAAGGATTACGGCTACGGCATCATCTGGGCCGGGGAAATCATGCGGTACATTCCCTGCTGGCTGGCTTTGGCGGCGTTGATGGAAATCGGGATTGCCGTTTATTATAGAGCCCGGAAACAGAATCTTCGGGAATCGTAAATCGGAGGAAAAACGATCTCAGATGTCAGATTAACGATGTCAGATCTGAGATTGGAAATCGTTGATCTGAGATCTGACATCCATTTCTTTTAGATCCCCTATCCCCTAAACCGTCACCATACAGATGAACCGCATCACCGTCTTCCCCTTGTTGACGAATCCGTGCTTTTCTCCGGGCGGGACAAAAACGGCCGTCCCGGGCTTGATCGCAACCTCTTTGCCGTCTCTGACCACGGCCGCTTCCCCTTCGAGTATGAACACCTCGTGCTCCTGTTCGTGGCTGTGCAGGGGCGTATGACCAAAGGCCTGTATTTCGAACAGCCGCATGGCAAAATGCGGCGCGCCGTCTTCCTTCGCGATCAGCCAGCGTATGCTCACGGCTTCCGCGCCTTCCACAGTCACGGGTTTCGGGTCCATTTCCCTGAAATGGATGATTTTCATGGCATCGTCTCCTTGATCTGTTCAATCACTTTTCTGTCAGCTCCCGGGAATGCGTACCGGCCGAGGTCCGCCGCCGTCACCCACGCGGCGTCGTCGCATCCGATCAGGCGGATTTTTCCCCTGATGAACCTGCATTCGAACACGTGAAGCGTGATTTTGAAATGGGTGTAGGCATGCCTGACCGAAACCAGCGGCCTGCCGACGCGGATTGAAATTTTCAATTCCTCGCGTATCTCCCTTTTGAGGCAGGCCTCGAGCGTCTCCCCCTTTTCGACCTTGCCGCCCGGGAATTCCCACAATCCGCCCAGAAGGCCTTTCGGCGGCCTTTTCGTGATGAGAAACCGCCCGCCTTTTCTGATCACGCCGGCGGTCACATCGAAATGCGGCACGGGTTTTCTTGGCGTCCTTACGGGCAATTCGTTTTGAAGCGAAAGTCGTTTCGCCTCGCAGAGGCCCGCCAGGGGGCATCGGGCGCATAGCGGACTCCGGGGCTGGCATACGGTGGCCCCCAATTCCATCAGGGCCTCGTTGAAATCGCGCAGGTTTTTCTCCGGCAGAAGGGATGCGGCCATGTCCCATAAACCGTCCCGGGTGGCGTTCAGGTCCGTGTTTTCCGTAATCCTGAAAAGTCGCGAAAAAAGCCGGATGATGTTTCCGTCCAGAATCGGAACACGCCGGCCGAAGGCGATGCTCAGCACGGCCCCGGCCGTATACCGCCCGACTCCGGGCAGCGAAGAAAATGCCTCCCATGTGTCCGGCACTTTGCCGCCGGACCGGGAGACCACCATGCAGGCTGCCCGGTGGAAATTGCGCGCCCTTCCGTAATAGCCCAATCCTTCCCAGGCTTTCAACACATCATCCAGCGAAGCCCGCGCCAGGCTTCTCACCGAAGGGAATCTGCGGACAAACCGGTTATAATAGGACAATGCCGTGGCGACCTGCGTCTGCTGAAGCATGATCTCGGCGACCCAGATGCGGTAGGGGTCTTTCGTCCGCCTCCAGGGCAGGTTCCGTTTTTCAACGGCATACCATTCCAGCAGTTTTGTCTGGAACCGCTTTTTAAACCGGGTATTCATGGAGAACCAATGTAAAGAGCAAACGGGGAAAATTCAATGAGATTATTGCCAATAATAAAAGCCGTTGTTTCTCAACAACGGCTCTTAAGGGGAAGAGGAAAGGAATTTACTTATTTTATTTGCAATCGTCATGCCAAACCAGGTTTTTCCATAAACTTTGTCCTTTTTTTATTTATTTTCATGAAGTTATGGAATTTCCCTGTCCTGCAAAAAACAGGGGGAAATGCCTCGAATGGACGGTAAACAAGGCAAATAATTCCATTCCAGCGGGAAATATTTCTCCAAGTTTCCCGCACCAGACTGTTTTGGCGACATCGTTTTCATGTCCCAGCCGTCGATTTGAAGTCATGGATGTTCCGCGTTCAGGGTTCTGGGTTCCGCGAAATACGATACCCGGATATGGTTCAATAAAGTAAAATTCATATTCGATGCACGATCTTCGATTCCCGTTTCCCGAATCCCGATTGCCGTTTTATATTCCTTGCTCTTTTTAAAAAATCACCAAACTTTTATTCAATCAATTGTTTTTCCCCCGAGTAAACGACAACCCGCGAAGCGGGTGGCTTTTGGAGTCGGCTGAAGGCTTGTTTCCAGCCTTGCGCCGATGACAAAAGAAGGCGCATCAGCGCCGATTGGTTACCGATCATGGACTCCGGAGGATTTATATGGCGAAAAAATCGTGCCGTGCCGAATCGTGCGACATGTTCGATTTCATGTCCGATTATGTCGGGCGGAATGTCCTGCACCCCGGCGGCAATAAAGCCACCGACGCCCTGTTTGAAATGCTGCATCTGGATCAGCGCAAAACCGTGCTCGACGCGGCTTGCGGCAAGGGATTGACTTCCGTGGCCATGGCCAAAAGGTACGGATGCAAGGTCGTCGGTGTGGATATCTCCGAAAAATCCATCGATAAGGCCGGGTCATTCGCCCGAAAAGCCGGCGTCGATGATTTGGTCGCGTTTAAGGTCGCCAATGCCAAAAAACTCCCTTTCTCCGACAACCAGTTCGACGCGACGGTTGCCCAGGCCATGCTGATTCTGGTGGACGATAAAACGAAGGTGGTCAGGGAAATCAACAGGGTCTTGAAGCCCGGCGGCCGTTCGGGATGGATCGAATTGAGCTGGAGAAAAAAACCCACGAAGGAATTCATCGAACGGGCTTCAAAAGAAATCTGCGCCGCGTGCGTTTCAAGGGTGGAACCGTTTGAAGACTGGGAAAAACTTTTCAAAAATGGCGGAGTCAAAAACCTGCGGACTGAAAAGCGCGACCTGCCTTCCAGGGGCATCCGGGGCCTGTTCGAGGATGAAGGTCCGGCAAATGGAATGGCCATCATGTTCCGGATGGCCACGCGTCCCGCGGTCAGAAGGAGGATGAGAGGTCTGAACGTATTTTTCAAGGCATACCGGGAATACCTTGGATATGGAATTTATCTGGGAACCAAATAACAGGTTCGCGGAACTTTGAACTGGGAATTTTACACGGGAAGAATTCAAGCCTCAAGGTCAGGATTCGAAAATATTTAAAACCGATTTTCCGCTTGAAATTTACCGGCAAATATTGTATCATTCTTTTTGGATATACCACGCTACCCAAAATATTTATTTTGTCTTCGTGAAAAAGTCCTTTTCACCCTGAAAGGAACCGGATGACCTCATCCCACCAAGGAGGGAACATGGCACGGCAAAGGATTCTCCGGACTGGAACCACAGTGTGCGCGGTTTTCATGTTTTTCGCTCCCCTGCGGGCCCAGTTCACGCAGGTTTACCTGGGCAAGGTCAATGGGGCGGAATGGGTCAACGCCTATTACGGAAGCGCGAACCAGACGGCGGCGGCTTTTGCCGACCTGGACAATGACGGCGACCTCGATTTATTGCAGGGCTCCCGGAGCCGCCTCGAATGGTTGAAAAATACGGGGACTTCCCAGATTCCCGCCTGGGAACCCCTGAACTGGGGCAACATAGACATAACCGACAATAAATACTGGACGCCCGCTCTGTTCGACCTGGACGGCGACGGCGATCAAGACATGGTATGCGGCCAGTCGGACGGAACCCTGGCCTATTTCCAGAACCTGGGGAACGCGAAGGCGCCCACGTGGGGGAATCCGATCAACAACTGGAAAAACATCGATGCGGGCAGCCGTTCGAAACCCGCGTTCTGCGATATCGACGGAGACGGCGATGCGGACCTGTTCATCGGCAACTCGACCGGGAAGATATTCTTCCACGAAAACACGGGCACGACCCAGTCCCCCGGCTTCCAGCAGAAAACCGATTCCTACGTCGCGACCGGCCGCAGCGCCCCCATGGCGCCCTTCTTCGCCGACATCGACGGGGACGGCGACTTCGACCTGCTCGTTTCAAACGTGAAAGACAGACAGATTTCTTTCTTCAGGAACACGGGGTCCAGGCAGGCGGCCGCATGGACCCTGGTCACGGACCAGTATGCCGGCGTTACGACACCCGCCTCAAATCCGATGGCCCTGATGGCGGATTTGGACGCCGATTCGGATCTCGATCTTTTCATCACCGACGATGACGGATTCTTCCATTTCTACAGGAACACCTGGACCACGGCCGCGCCGGCGTGGAGTTACCAGCACGGCAACGCGAACCTGTCCCTCGATTTCGGTCAATCCTCGGCGCCGGCGCTGGGAGATTTCGACGGTGACGGGGATTTGGACGCCCTGGTTGGCACCAGCTTTGTTTATGTGCTGAAAAACGCGGGTTCACCCGCCGCGCCGGCCTGGGAATGGACCGGGATCAGGGCGGTCGATTTGAACGACTCCTATTTGTGCCCGGAGATGGCCGACATAGACGGCGACGGGGACCTGGATCTGTTCGTTGGGACGAACTCGGGAAGGCTGTACTTTTTCAGGAACAACGGCACCAAGACCACGATCAACCTGGTGCAGGCCACCGACAACTACATCGGCATGGTGTTCGGAGGCAACACGCACGTATCCGCCGAGTTCGGAGACATCGACGGAGACGGGGATCAGGATATGTTCGTCGAACATTACAAGAACCTGAACGACAGCCTGATCTTCTGCAGGAACACGGGCACGCCGAGCCAGCCCGAGTGGCAGCTTGTGGACAGAAATTACCTCAACCTGGGCGGCTTCGGCATCT
>JBFZEN010000060.1:0-5502 GCA_041306805.1 bacterium | reverse complement strand
TCCATTCCGGATGTCATTGACGGAATGAAAATGGATGCGGGCCACTGCCGGCGGTTCGGACTGCTCGCCGTGCAGGATAACGGCCGCATCAAACCCGTCCATTCGCTCGCGAAGGAATGGATACGCGGCAACAGCTTATCCCCATCTCTCCGCGAATGCGACATGAATGAACTGGCGTTGCGGGTTTTCGTTTACACGGAGATATCGGACTCGGCCCTTGCCGGTCAAAGGCCCGGCGGCGTATTCCGTATTTTCCCGCTCGAAAACGATTCCCTTTCGCGCTGGGTGGACGCGGACGCAGTGGAAAAGCAGGGGAAAATGGAATCGGGTTTCGCCCGAATTTGGACAAATCGATACCGCACATCCGTCCGGAACGGCGACTGGATGGAGGCCGATTCCCTGCTGGCCGTTTTGGAAGGATACCAGGCTGACAGGGGGAACAACAATTACCCCGGGAAGACCCGCCTGAAAGCGGAGGTTTTTTACAACAACGTCGACGCGTTTTCCCGGCTGGCGCCCGTTTTCTTCTGGACCGGGCTTGCCCTTCTGGCCTGCTCGCTGGTCCGGATCTTTCTCCCCAAAACGGACTGGAAAGGAGCTTCCATTTCTCTTGCCGCACTTCTGGCGCTTGGTTTCCTGGTCCAAACCTCCGGCCTGGGGCTGCGATGGTTCGTATCAGGACACGCGCCATGGACAAACAAATATGAGTCCATGGTATTCATCGCGTGGTCCATTCTGCTGGCCGGGATCCTGTCCGGAATGAAAAACCGCCCTGCTCTGGCGGGAGCCGGAATCCTGTCGGGCACATTTCTTTTGGCTGCCCGCATGGACTGGATGGACCCGAAAATCACCACGCTCCCTCCCGTCCTCCGTTCCGTCTGGTTGGTCATTCACGTTTCGGTGATCATTTCGAGTTACGGATTTCTCGGACTGGGCGCGGTTCTCGCCCTGATCAACCTCATTCTGTCCGTTTTCAATACAAAAAAGACGGCGCGGTTCATCCGTCCGCTCGTTGAATACGAGACCCTGGCCGTCGAGCGTGTTCTGCTTATCGGTCTGACCCTGCTCATCATCGGCAATTTTCTGGGGGCGGTATGGGCGAACGAGAGCTGGGGAAGATACTGGGGCTGGGACCCGAAAGAAACCTGGACGCTGGTGACCATCCTGCTGTACGCGATGGTCCTGCATATGCGCCTCGTGCCCCGGCTGAGCGGGGGCGTCCTTTTCAACGCCGCCTCGCTGTTCGCCTTTTTCTCAGTGCTGATGACGTATTTCGGGGTCAATCTCTATCTTTCAGGGATGCATTCATACGCCTCGGGCGGGCGTCCGGGATTTCCTTACCCGGTTCTTGCGGTTGCGGCCGTCCTGGTCATCGTGGTTGCGATCGCATTTTGGAAGGAAAGAACACCACGGATGAAAACACGGACCTGAGGCACGGACTGAATGATTCAATGATCCGCCCCCCCCGGACCGTGCGGGATTTTTAGAGTTTTTCATGACATTTCCGCGGTGATTTTTTTTGGGAGAAAAGCATGTACGGAAAAATGAGGGAAGAACTGACATCCGGGCTGCAGCTTATCCGCGAGGCGGGATTGTACAAGCAGGAGAGGGTCATTGCCGGTCCTCAAGGCGTCCGCATCCGCCTGTCGGACGGCAGCGAGGTGCTGAATTTCTGCGCGAACAATTACCTGGGGCTTTCAAGCCATCCCAGGGTCATCGAGGCTGCACACCGGGCCCTGGACCGCTGGGGTTTCGGCCTGTCCTCGGTCCGGTTCATTTGCGGCACGCAGGAAATCCACAAAACACTGGAACAGAAGGTTTCCGTGTTCCTCGGAACGGAAGACACGATTCTCTATGCGGCCTGCTTCGACGCCAACGGCGGCGTGTTCGAACCGTTTCTCTCGGAAGAATGCGCCGTGCTGACGGACGCGCTGAACCATGCCTCGCTCATCGACGGCATCCGCCTGGCCAAGGCGCGCCGTTTTATATACGCGCATGCCGACATGGAGGATCTGGAAGCCAGGCTCAAGGAGGCCGGGGACGCGAAAATCCGCCTCATCGCCACGGACGGCGTGTTTTCGATGGACGGGGAACTGGCCCAACTCGACCGGATCTGCCGTCTGGCGGAGCATTACGACGCCCTGGTTCTTGTGGACGACAGCCATGCCACGGGCTTTATCGGGAAAACGGGGCGCGGGACGCCTGAACATTTCGGCGTCCGGGGAAAGGTGGATTTGATCACGACCACGTTCGGCAAGGCGCTGGGAGGCTCGTCGGGCGGCTGCGTGTCGGGGCGCAGGGAGATGATAGAATTTCTGCGCCAGAAAAGCCGGCCCTACCTCTTTTCAAACACGCTTTCGCCCGTGGTGGCCGGGGCCACGGTCGCCGTGATCGACATGCTTTCCGAAAGCGGCGCGCTGCGCGACAAGCTGCAGCAGAACACGGCGGCCTTCCGCGAAAAGATGACGGCTGCGGGATTCTCGATCAGGCCGGGAATCCATCCCATCGTGCCGATCATGCTGTACGATGAAAAACGCGCCCTTGAAATGGCCGACCTATTGCTCAAGGAGGGCATTTACGTGATCGGTTTCGCGCATCCCGTGGTACCCAGGGGGCAGGCGCGTATCCGCGTGCAGATATCCGCCGCGCACGAACCGGCGGATCTGGACCGGGCGGTGGAGGCATTCGTAAAAATTGGGAAAAAGCTGGGAATAATGGAAAAATCAAAAATCAAAAATTAAAATGACATAATAAAAATTCAAATGGATGGCGTGAACTCTATCATGTGAATTCAGGCCGCAGATATTTGGCAAAGATCTTCCCTTTCGAATTTCAAACCAACAGGCTTGGATTTGCGTGTATCATCCTCAAATCTTTCAATTTTCAATCTTTTAATCTCCAAATCAATTAAAACACTTTTTTATGGATGTGGCAGTAGGGCGTTTTCCCGTTCCTGGAATAGTAATCCTGGTGGTGGGTCTCGGCCCTGTAGAACGGTTTGGCCGGCCGCACCCGCGTGGCGACGCGGTGTCCCATTTTTTCAAGATCGTCCACGACTTTTTCGGCGGTTTTTTTCTGGTCTTCGTTCCCGTAAAACACAGCCGATTTGTACTGTTCCCCGATGTCCGGACCCTGTCCGTCTTCCTGCGAAAAATCATGAATCTCGAAAAAGAGCTTCACCAGATTTTCATATGAGGTCACCGCCGGATCGAAAACCACCTCGACGGCCTCGTAATGTCCCGTGCGGCCCGAGCACACCTCCTCGTAGGTCGGTTTTTTCGTCCGTCCGCCCGTATACCCCGACTCGACCGTAAGAACGCCGGGCGCTTTCGAAAAATGGTATTCCACGCCCCAGAAACAGCCTCCGGCAAAAACCGCCGTATCGGTTTTGCCGGCCGGAATGAAATTCATGGAAATCGAATTCACGCAGTGACGCGTGTTTTTCAGCGTCAATTCCTCGCCCGTGAAGACGTGTCCCAGGTGGGCTCCGCACGATGCGCAGACGATTTCAATCCTGGCGCCGTCCCCGTCGGGGATGCGTTTTACGGCGCCTTCGATCTCATCGTCGAAACTCGGCCATCCGCAATGTGAATCGAATTTGTCCTGAGATCGGTACAGGTTCGCGCCGCAGCGCTTGCATGTGTAGATCCCATTGCCGTGAAAATTCCAGTACAGGCCGGTATAGGGCCTTTCCGTGCCCTTTCCCACGATCACGCGTTTTTCCTCGGTTGTCAAAGGCGTTTTTTGCATGCGGTTTTGCCCTATTACGTCGATGAAACCCAAAAATAAGACTATATACACGAAACACATTGTTTTCATTGATTTTCCCCCGTTCGATCGGGCGGTCAAAAGCCCGCTGTGGGTTGATTGTAGCCGGCAACAGTCATCTTTCGCTGGCTTTTGACTGCTCCGACGGGTCCCCGCATTCACGGGACAAGGCTGATTCCTCTTTGCTTGATGAGTTCATCATCGGAGTTCCTTGTGATACCCGACTGAATACGGCGGAGTCATTGATTGGTAACGATGAACGCAGGGAAAGGTTCCAACCGGAAGCGGTCATATTCCGGAAGATATCCGAAAAATTATATATTTTGGAATGATATTTGCCTCTATTTATAAATGTGCGAATATATTTATGTTGTATATGAAATTGTAATCATTTATATTATTTACATGGCATTTTGAAATGCTCATAGGCTGAAAACGCCTACGCCAAGGGGAAAGTATGAAATCGAGAACGTTGCGCGCCGTTCATATTCCGCGTATTGTGTTTTTGTCATTCTTATTGTGCATCATTTTCTCATCCGTTTCAGCTCAGGACATCAAGGTCATCAGATCGGAAGGATCCGTCGCCGTCATCAACGGTGGCAGTAATTTCGGCTTCCGTGAAGGGGGACAGGTCCGCGTGATGCGGATGCGGAACGGCACGTGGAAAGAGGTCAGCCGGGCCAGGCTCAGCAAGGTGACTCCCGACATGTCGCGCATCGAGGTGGTCGAAGGAGCGCCCATGGTGTATTTCAAACCGGGCGACATGATAGTAAAAATCAATCTCAGCTCCAAATCGAAAGTCAGCAATCCGGCCGCCGGCATATCGGACAGGGCCAACCAGGCCGGAAACCCGAGCCAGAGCGTGGAATTCGTCAAGCCGAGGGGAATATACGTGGGGCCGACGGTGGATATGCTGCTGCCTCAGGGGGACATGAAGGACTGTTTCGACGACCAGGTCGGATACGGGGCCCTGGTCGGATTCATGTTCCAGAACAGTTTCGACATTTCCGTCCGTTTCATGTACGCGTCGCGCACCGATAAGTGGAATTTCTGGGATCTGGAGCTGCTCGGACGGGTGTATGACACGACCAGCCTGTTCGCCGATTTCGGTTACAGCATCTGTTACCCGAGCATCGTGAACGACCAGGCAGACATTTTTGGAAACATGCAGATCATCCGCATGGGGTTCGTCCTCGGGGGCGGGTACCCCCTTCCGATTTCCCCCAACAAACAGTTTGAAATCGGTTTTCTATACCACTATTATCCCAATTTCGGCAAGCATTCGGGACAGTTTTTCAGCCTGCACGGCCGCCTGGTGCTCAAATCGTAAAAACCGGTTCCCGAGCCTCGGGCCGCATGCCGCCTTTCCCCTTTCACGCCCATGTCCTGCGTATTCCATAAAATTCATCCTGAAAATCCTCAGCTCAGGCTCATCCGCCAGGCCGCCGGCATCGTCCGCGGCGGAGGCGTCATCGTCTACCCCACCGATACGAGTTATGCGCTCGGCTGCCACCAGGGCGACAAATCGGCGCTTGAAAGGATATGCGCGATTCGAAACCTCGATGAAAAACACCACTTCACGCTGATCTGCCGCGATCTCTCCGAAATTTCCCTGTACGCCCGTTTCGATACGCCGGTCTACCGGCTGCTCAAGGCCCATACTCCCGGTCCGTACACCTTCATTTTGGTCGCCACCAAAGAGGTGCCCCGCAGGCTGCTGCATCCGCGCCGGAA
>JBFZEN010000059.1:0-10457 GCA_041306805.1 bacterium | reverse complement strand
TTTTCACCACCCTGTTCGCCGCGTCGCGGTCGGCCGGCTGGATCGCGCACATCATGGAGCAGTACTCCGACAACAGGCTCATCAGGCCGACGTCGAAGTACACGGGCGAGCTGGGCATGCCTTTCGTTCCCCTGGAGAAACGCAAGGCGCCGAAGGCTTGATTTTTTCCATTTAAATTTGTAAACTGATATTTGGGAGAGACCCTCCCCTGAATCCCCTCCTCCCGCCAACGCGGGACAAGCTCAAAGGGAGGGGACTGTTTTTTTGCTATCGGGTAACTCATGAACGACCTGCATTTGCTGTTCCGGTTCACCTCGGCGCTGGCCGTGGGCATTCTGATCGGATTGCAGCGCGAATCGGCATCCGAAGGCCCGGGAAAGAAACTGCCGGCCGGGATACGGACTTTCGCTTTGCTGGCCCTGGCCGGCGCGGCAGCCGCCATGGTCGGAGACCTGGCCGGATCGGCCCTTCCATTGACCGTCGTTCTCGCCATCGCGGGCATCTTCTTTTCCATCAGCCACGGTCATGAGAACATGACCACCAAGGTGGCTTCGGTGATCACGGTGCTGGCCGGCGCCTTGTGCTACATGAACCGCGTTCCCCTGGCGGTCGGGGTGGCCGCCGCCGTCACCTTTCTTCTTTCGTTCAAGCTCGAACTGCACCGCTTCGCCCGCCGCCTCACCCGGGCCGACATGTACGCCACGTTGAAATTCGTCGTGGTTTCGGCCGTGATACTGCCCGTTCTGCCCGACCGTTCGTTCGGACCCGAACCGTTCAACGTTCTCAATCCGTTCAAGATCTGGCTGTTCGTCGTTTTGATCTCGGGCATCAGCTATGCCGCGTATATTCTGATGCAGGCCGTCGGGCCGGAGAAGGGGATCGGTCTCACGGGGTTTCTGGGCGGAATGGTTTCGAGCACCGCGCTGACGGCCAGCTTCGCCGATCGCAGCCGTGAAAACAGGAAACTGTCGAAATCCTTCGCGTTCGCCATTCTGGTCGCGTGGACGGTGATGTTTTTCAGGATTCTTGTCGTCGTCCTTGTACTGAATCCAAAACTTCTCGGCCGCCTCTGGCTGCCCCTGTGCGCCGGCATGGCCGCCGGGCTGGCCTATTCGGCCGTGCTTTACCTGATGGAACGGCGGGAGCCGAATAAAAAGCCGGTCGTATTCACCAATCCATTTGAATTGAAATCGGCCCTGAAATTCGCGGCCCTGTTTTCGGCCATCCTGGTGGTGTCGAGTTATACGCAGAACCGGTTCGGCAACACGGGTGTTCTGTTTTCAGGATTCGCACTGGGCCTTGCCGACGTGGACGCGGTGGTGCTGTCGATGGCGAGGCTTCCGCTGAAAATTCAGGCCGTCCACATGACCACCGCCGCCCAGGCCATCATGCTGGCCGCGGCTGCCAACACGTTGCTCAAGGCCGGTATCGTCACCTTCAGCGGCAGTTCCGCGCTCCGGCGGCTTGTTCTTCCGGGTTTCGTTCTCATGATCGCGGCGGTGCTGATCGCGGCGTTCGCGTAGGCGGCGGAGTTGTTCATTGTCCATCAAATCTTTTGTCCGGAGAAATCATGAAAGCCGTGCATCCTGAGGCCGAAACGGCCAATCAAATACTCGGGAAAGAAGCCCCCGCCGTTCTGAAGATGCTTTCAGACAGGGGACGGGCGGCCTATTTTCCCAAGAAGGGCATTTTCAGCCAGTCGAACGAGGCGAAGGGCAAAAGGATCAACGCCACCATCGGCATCGCCGTCGAGGACGACGGTTCGCCCGCGCGCCTGCCCTCCATCGCGTGCATGGTGCCGATCGATCCGCAGGATGCGTTTCCCTATGCGTCGAATTACGGCAAACCGGAACTGCGCAAGGCCTGGCAGGAGCTGATCAGGCGGAAAAACCCCTCGCTGCGGGCTCCCGTGATCAGCCTTCCCGTGGTGACGAACGCGCTGACGCACGGTTTATCGGCGGCGGGCTATCTGTTCGTTGATCCGGGAGATTCCATTCTGCTTCAGCACCTGTACTGGGAGAATTACCACCTGATTTTCGAAAACGCCTACGGCGCGAGGCTTTCCCCGTTCAACTCATTTCGCGGCGACGGTCTGGATCTGGGCGCCTTCCAGGACGCGCTTTCCCGCCATCCGGGAAAACAAATCATCCTGTTCAGCTCGCCGAACAACCCCACCGGGTATTCGCCGACGGAAAACGAGGCCGAAGCCGTCGCCGGTCTGTTGAAGCAGAGCGCGGAAAAGGGGAACCGGCTCGTGGTCGTGCTCGACGACGCCTATTTCGGACTGGTCTATGAAAAGGGCGTGGAAAAGGAATCGCTTTTCTCAAGGCTGGCCGACCTGCACGAGAATGTGCTGGCCGTGAAACTGGACGGGGGCACCAAGGAGGACTATATCTGGGGGTTCAGGGTCGGTTTCATCACGTACGGCATCAAGGGCCTGACCGGGGCGGCGGCGAAGGTCATGGAAGAAAAAACGGGCGGTTTCGTGCGCGGCAGCATCTCGAACGCGAGCCACCTTTCGCAGAGCATCCTCTTGAAGGCAATGGCATCGCCGAATTACATGAATGAAAAGGCGGTCAAATTCGAACTGCTGAAGTCCAGGTATTCGGCGGTGAAAAAAACGCTTCAGGAAAACGAAAAGCGGTATGCCGAATTCTTTACCCCGCTGCCTTTCAATTCGGGTTATTTCATGTGCGTCGAGCTCAAACGCGGCCTCGACGCCGACGCCGTACGCAGAAAACTGCTGGACGAATACGACACGGGCGTCATCGTGTTCGACCACTTGCTGCGCGTGGCGTTTTCGAGCGTCGCCGCCGGGGACATCCCGGAGCTGTTCGAGAACATGGTCAAGGCGTGCATGGATTCGTGAACCGGTTTGAAAAGAGATTGGAACGGGGCGCCGGTACGGTGAATCCATCCAATCGAACGCCGAGATAAGAAGCAAATCAATCGATGGCCGGACCGTCCGGAACATGCTGTTCAGGGGCGGTCTTTTTTTTCCATTGAAAGCGGGCCAGGTCGATGGCGCCGCTTTCGTCGAATATCACTCCTTCCGCTTCCAGCAGCCCGCGCTGAAGCGCGCCGCCGGACGGGTCCGAGACAAGAGCTATCCTGCCCGTCCTGTTGATCACGCGGTGCCATGGCACGGCCGATCCTTCCCGAAGGCGATGCAGGGCATAACCAACCTGCCGGGCATGACCGGGAATGCCGGCCAGGCCCGCGATCTGGCCGTAGGTCGCAACACGGCCGCGGGGAATACGGCGCACGGTTTCGTAAATGCGCGGATACAATTTCGTTTTGCCGGCCATATCGTCCGCATCTATTTTGGGAGCGGAGGTCATCGTTCTTTTTTATGGCCTTGTCGTCCCTGTTAAATGATGAATCTGAAAATTCCTTTCGCATTCTCTTTCAATGCCATTTGCCTTAATAAAATGAAACCCGTCACATTGATTACCGTTGGAGCGACAAATGCGGCCCAGGGACTGCGGGCAAATCCGATAATGAACAGGGCGGCCGCCCGAAAAGCGCCGCGCCTGTCACTCCGTATTTTTGGTGTGCCCATTTTCAAGCCTATAACAGGATGCGGATTCCGATGCCTCCCGGAACGGGGTTCAAAGACCATCGTTTTTTCGATTCACGCCTGTCCGGACCTTCCGGGGGCAGGCTGCCGCTCGCGTAGGCCTCATCATCATGCACCGCCCTTGCCGGCTGGGTCCATATCTGGGCTTCGGTGATGGCGGTGTTGATTGCAAAATTCCCCACGCCTTCCCAAATATCCCTTTTGAAGCCGAGGCATACGACCAGGGCGCTGCCGAGATTCACCGCTGCCGCGATCGCGTGGGTTTTCCAAGACTTGCCTTCCTTTTCCCTCAAGGCGCAGGCCTTCAGCAATTCCCCGGCGTACGCGCATTTTTTTATTCTTTCATCGGGCGTATTTTCGGGAAGGGCCGCAAGCCGGCCGGGCGCGTCCGATGAAACCATGGGCGAGATGATCTGCCCGATCGCCCCGAGGCATGTGGTTGCAGCGCCCAGAACCATGTCCTGACGCGTCCGTTTGTCTTTGGCGGTAAGGCCGATCGCCCCCTGCCCGATTGTCGCCGCCCCGTATCCGATCAGCCAGCCGTACCACCAGCGGTCGGAGCCGGGTTTTCCCTGTTCCAGCGCGAGGCGGATGGCCTGCAGCCTTTCACTGATCCGGGAATCGGACTCATTGTCCCGGGCCGGCGCCGGACCGGATTGCGAGAGAACCAGCATCCATAGAAAGGCCTTGCTCCAGCGCTTCAGGATCATCGGGGCGCCTCCTGTTTCCTGATCAGGGCCGATTCCTCGAGCTGCGCACAGAAGATCAGGCTGAGACCCATCAGAGCGATGAGGCCGAGCAGGGGTTTTGTCATCGAACCCGTTGATTTAGACTTTAAAAAGTCCATCCCGAAGATGAATACGATTCCCGATATTTGCCCCATCAGGAGCAGCAGCCCGTTCGACGTGCCTTCCGGCGCGGGATAAGTCGTCTCGGCGCCGTATTGAAATCCGATCGGACCCGCGCTCAACAGGAAGAATCCCTCGACAAAGGCCGAGGCGAGAAGAAGCCCGTATTGCGCGGCGTAAGCGATGCCGACCAGACCGATGATGGCGCCGATCATGGAGATGAAAATGAACGGCGCCCTTTTCCGGCTCCGGTCCGAGATCGGCGGGAACACCAGGGCGCCGACGATTCCCCCTGCGATCAGCAGGCCGCCGGCGGTTCCGGCCTGGGTGATCGAAAACCCCCTCGGCCTGACAATGTCCTCAATCCACGTCGCCACGCCGTTGAACACCCCGAGCCCCACGAAAAAAACGATCATCAACAGCAGAAAATTCCTGTTGCGTAAAACCGCCTTGAAACCGTCGAAGACCAGGGAACGGTCTTCCTGGTCCGGCCGGCAGGGAGGTGTCGGCGGATGTTCCCTGATTGTAGCGAAAAAAACCGCCGCGGCCGCCGCCGAACCGATTCCATACGCAATCAGCATGCCGCCGATGCCCAATCGAATGGCCAGGGACGGCGTCAAGGCAAGCCCGGCGAAAATGCCGAGATACATGGCCAGGGTTCCCAGGCCCGAGGCGGTCGCCCGTTCGCGGATCGGGAACCAGCGGGCGGCCACCTTGGTAAGCGCGTTGAGGATGAACGGCTGCCCGACGGCGATCCCGATCTGGCAGACGAGGACCCATACGTAGTCCTTTGCCATCAATCCCCGCAGCAAACCGAAGACGCCCGTCAGCACGGCGCCGATTCCCACGGCAATGCGGATTCCCCACGTGTCGATGGCCCATGAGGCGGGGATCGAGACGAGGATGTAGACGGCCATGAAACTCATGGACAGAAGGCCGATGCTCAGGTCCGAGACCCCGTAGAATTGCGCCGCGCTGCCCGTGACGGCGGCAAAGGTGATCCACAAAAGCTGGTTGAACGCGACGACGCACATGAATGCGGATAAAACGATCCAGCGGTATCCGTACACTTTAAAATTGTCCTTTTCCATAAAATGGATCTCCCAGACAGGGTGCGATGAACGCGGCATTCCGCAGGACGGGAAGGCAATTGGTATAAAGAACCAGAATGTGGTGCATTTCAAGCGCCGGATCTCAGGCAAAACACCGGATCATTCCTTTTGTGCCGGCTACACGACCCAGACATGCAGGCTCTTGGGTCCGTGCACGCCGAGCGTGACGGTGAGTTCGATGTCCGCAGTCCGGCTGGGGCCGGTGATGAACACCAGATAGCGCCTGTCCATTGCCTCGAGAAAAACGCGGTCCAGGTCGGGGCGGAACGACGACGGCCTCACCACGGCCAGATGGACGCGGGGCAGAAGGGAAACGGCGCGGGGACAATCGGGCGACGCAAGCAGGCCCAAAGTCCCCGTTTCGGGCAGGGCAAAGTCGGCGCCCGTGATACCGAGATCGCATCGGGCCAGGGCGTGTTTCCCGGCGCCCTGCGGCGTGATTTCGACGCCCAGGGCTTTCAACTTTTCCTCCAGATTCAACCCGGCCAGATCATCCGTCCGCCCCAGCACGGCTTTTTTGACTCCCTCGCTTTGCACCAGATCTTCGAGGGACGATTCGAGCGTTTCTTCGTTCACCCTTTTCGCCGAGCCCGACAGCGCGGCGACTTCCTTTAAAAACAGGGCGATTTCGGACTCCGGGTTTCCGGCCTTTCTGAAAGGGGGGGCGGGCGGTCTTTCGGCGACGGGATCGCCGGGCCGGCGGCCCAATGAAAGGCGAACCGAGTTCAGGACGGAATTTTTAACCTGATCAGGCTTCAACTCTTGCCTCCGTCCCTTGTTTTATTTTCGAACGGCGCATGCCCCGCCGGTCCGGCCGCGTCCCTTCCCGCCCACCATTTCCGGAAACGGCTTTTAAAAAGGGGAAACGGCCTTACGCGCGTCCACCTGTCGACCGGGGGCGGCAGGGTGTTCAGCCAGCCGTCCCTGCCGAAGGGGGAGAGTAGGGAGCGCATCAAAGCCGCGCCGGAACGGTATATCCACGACGTCCCCAGGGCAAGGGCGCCGATCCGGGCGCCGGCCCGTATGAGGGGCGGGGCCGCCGGCCCCTCCACGGCATCGCCTTCGACCACGCGGCCGCGGAGGTATAAAAGAATGTCCGAAACGGGGATTTTCACGGGGCAGACGTCATTGCACGCGCCGCACAGGGTGGAGGCGAAAGGCAGTTCGCGCCCCGTTTTGGCGCCGAGTATCTGCGGCGTGAACATGGCGCCGGTGGGTCCCGAAATGAACCAGCCGTAGGCGAAGCCGCCCACGTTCTTGTAGACCGGGCAGACGTTCAGGCAGCAGCCGCAGCGAATGCATTTCAGCGTTTCAATGGCGCCCGGGTCCGCGAGAATGCGGCTTCGTCCGTCGTCCAGCAGAACCAGGTGCATTTCCCCGGGCCCCCCCTCGTCAGGCGAGCGGCCCGGCCCCGTGATGAACGATGTGTAGGCCGACAATTTCTGCCCCGTCGCGCTTCGGGCCAGAAGTTTGAGCAGCACGGCCAGCGACTCCCAGTCGGGCACGATTTTGTCGATGGCGACCACGGCGACGTGCAGGTTTGGAAGCGTGGTGCACATGCGTCCGTTGCCCTCGTTGGTGACGGTTACCAGAGCGCCGGTTTCCGCGACGAGAAAATTCGCCCCTGAAATGCCCATGTCGGCCGCGAGAAATTTTTCGCGGAGGATTTTCCGCGCGATGGCCGCGAGCTCCGTGGGATCGGCCGGGGCATCGACGCCCAGCTTTTCCCTGAACAGGCCGGCGATTTCCTCCTTGGTCATATGCACGGCCGGGACGATGATGTGCGAGGGGCCGACGCCCGCCAGCTGGGCGATAAATTCGCCCAGGTCGGTCTCCCAGACTTCGACGCCGGCGCTCTGCAGGGCGCGGTTCAGGCCGATTTCCTCGGTGGCCATGCTCTTGACCTTGACCGCGGTTTTAACGTTTTTTTCCGCGGCCAGGCCGAGCACGGCGGCGCGCGCGGCTTCGGCGTCACCGGCCCAGTGAATGCGGCCGCCCGCCCCCGCAAAGCGGTCCGTGAACCGCTCGAGGTAGGCGTCCAGATGCCGCAGCGTGTGAAGCCTGATATCCGAGGCCGCCCGGCGCAAATCTTCCCATTGGGGAAGCTCGGCCACGCGCGCCTCGCGGCTGGTCCAGAACTTGGCCGTGGCCTTCTGAACGGCCGAGGGAATGCCCGGGGGAATGTGCTTCGTGTATTTTCCGAAGGAGATGGTTTTTGGAGGGACGCTCATTCTTTGGCCGCCAGAATGTCGATGATGTGCATCGCCTTGACGGAGGATCCGGCCCTTTTAAGTCCGCCGCCCATGTTCATGAGGCAGCCCGCGTCGCAGGCCGTCACCACGGCGGCGCCGGTGGAAAGGATGTGTTGCACCTTGTTTTCCATCATGGCCCTGCTGACTTCGGGGTACACCACGCTGAACACGCCGCCGAAACCGCAGCATGTTTCCTCTTCAGGCAGGGGGCGCAGTTCCAGGCCGTCCACCGCGCCCAGCAGTTCCTTGGCTTCGCCGCGCAGTCCCAGTCCGCGGAGGTAATGGCATGAGGCGTGATAGGTCACTTTTCGGGGGAATCGGGCGCCGACATCCCTGACGCCGAGTTGTTTGACGAGGTATTCGGTGAATTCGAAGGTTCTTGATCCGGTTTCATCTGCCAGCCTGCGTTCGGGCGAATCCGGGGGAAACAGTTCCGCGTAGTGGTGCCGGACCATGTCGACGCAGGAACCGGAGGGGGAGACAATCGGATATTCGGACCGGCTGAAGGTTTTCAGCCACTTGAGGGCGAGGCCGCGGGTCTGTTTCTTGAAAACGCTGTTGTACAGGGGCTGGCCGCAGCATGTCTGCCCGGGGGGAAAGACGGGTTCGACCCCCAGCCTCTCGAGCAGGGCGACCATGTTCTCGAGCGTGCCGGGGAAAAACTGCTCGGCCAGGCAGGTGATGAAGAGCTGTACCTTGGAGCGCGGCATGGTTTCTCTGTGTAATAACAAATTACTTGATTGTTAATATAAAAACAAAATTACTGTGGAGCAACAAGAATCGGGGCGGAAAAAGAGCAAAGGCGGTGGGAAGAACCGCCATGTGCACCAGGAACGCAAAGTGAAGCTGCAGGTGAATTCATCGGTTGCGGGGCAGGCATTCACAGGACCTGACAAAGCCGATAGAAATGGAACAAGGCCAAGATCTATACATCTTCAACGATCATCGTAGTGAAAACACCCGAGGCCTTCTCATTATTATTTGATGAGAAAACAACAGTCATCCTTTCTCCGCCCTGAGAACTTGTTCCGTAAACATACTCCAGGTTTATTCCGTGCGGACGTAACCTGGAGATCACCGAGGCCAAAGAACCGGCGCGATTCCAAGGTTGCCCATAGGGTCGATTCACAATGATCGCATTGGCTATGATCACAATAAATAATAGTCCGGCGTTTATTTTCAGACGGTCGAACGCGTGCGCATCAGCGGCGACGCGAAGCGCCGTCCCTCCAAATGCCGCCGTTGGGCGACGACTGAATTGTGAGCTGTCCGGCAATGGCTTCGGCCGTGGTCACATATGCAAAACCGAATGCGAGGTTCAGAAGACTCGCGACGTGCATCTCCTCGCTGACCGAGCCGGTTCCATCCGCCGGGAAGAATACCCGGTAGTCCCGGTAGTACGCATCCCGCGCCGTTGATTCGCAGCACAGGTTGGTCATAATGCCTGAAACGACGACGTCTTCCACTTTCAGACAGCGCAGCACGGTCTCCAGGTCCGTGTGGTAAAAGGCCGAGTACCGATGCTTTGAAACGACCTTCTCGTCGGGCATCGGAGCCAGGTCCGGATGGACTTCGCTCTCCGGACTGCCTTCGAGACACTGGCCTTTCCACCACCATCCCATGATCCCGCTGTCGAGGCCGCCAGGATGGTGGACGTGCCGGGTGAAGATCACGGGGCGGCCCGCTCGGCGAAAGGCATCGATGAGGCGTTTCACCGTCGGAAGGATCGCCACGCCACCGCACGTGAACGTGGGGGATGCCGGGTCGAGAAAGAAACGCTGCATGTCGACCACGAGCAGAACGCAGGCCGTCACGTTCAACCGCATCTCATGCCGGTTGTATGGACGGATCTGGTCGAGCCACGCCAGAGTTTTGGATTCGATGTTCCCTGCCGTCACATAGGGTTCCACGATTGCTCCTTTGACTGTGCCTTGGTTCGCTTAACGTGGCGCACATGAGCGGCTGGAGGAGGCCGGCTAAACCGGCCGACGGAGGACCGCTCCAGGCGCGGGTGAACTGATATCCATTAAAGGATCGATATATTTCTATGTTTTACATGCGTAATTTGATATATCATTCCATTGAGAAATAATTTTCTTTTTGGAGAAAAATAATTACATGTTTGTCAATAGAGAAAAATAATATTTCTAATAGGAGAAAGTTATATATGGAAAAAATCAATGTCAAGTCAATTATGATTGATCTGTTTTATTTATTGTTTATTTCTTATTGACTTTTCTATTAAAATGTATAATATTTGTTAAAAGGAGCGGTTATAAGTTTATCAATTC
The DNA here is from genome assembly GCA_041306805.1 of bacterium. Classification (GTDB taxonomy): domain Bacteria; phylum Zhuqueibacterota; class QNDG01; order QNDG01; family DTFT01; genus JBFZEN01. The sequence goes on along the minus strand of JBFZEN010000059.1, from coordinate 374 downwards.
TAAATTTGGCTATATTGAACTGATGGGATCCTGCCCCAATGAATAAAAAAGTTCTCACAGAAGCGGACATTCGCACCAAGTTTATTACACCCGCCATCGCCGGTACAAACGGCGAGAAGTGGAATGTAATGACACAGATTCGCGAGGAAGCATATTTTACAAAAGGGCAAGTGATTGTACGTAGTAAGACTATTAAACGAGGCGAGGCCAAGAAAGCGGACTACATCCTCTATTACAAGCCAAATCTGCCAATTGCTATTGTCGAAGCAAAAGACAATAATCATTCTGTCGGCGCTGGTATGCAACAAGCGCTGGAATATGCCGAAATCCTGGACGTTCCATTTGCGTATAGCTCAAATGGTGATGCTTTTCTT
>JBFZEN010000058.1:0-7731 GCA_041306805.1 bacterium | reverse complement strand
GGATGAACGGCTTTCAAGGTTCCATTTCTCGAGACCCGCCGCCGAGGCGATGCGGATGTCGAATTGAACGCTGTCGCGCATGGTGGTGTCGACGGCGAAACGGTAGGGCTGGAATAATTTTTCTTCGTCATTCTGAGGGACTGAAAAGCTCACCAGGCGGTTCTGCTGCATGATTCCTTCCGCGTCCTGCGGATTGACGGGCATCGGCCTTCTGCCCAGAATTTTCTGCGGGTGGTCGCTCACCACCTCCAGGCGGTCGCCCGAAACGCCCAGGCTTTCAAGCGCCGTTTCCACGGCCCGCGCCCGCTGCTCGGCCAGCACGGGATCCTTTTCCCCGCTCAACATGTCGATGGATCCGAACAGTTTCAGGCGGATGTCCCGGTTCTGGGCCATGCGGTCGGCCAGAGTGCCCAGAAGGGGTGAAAATCCCCACTGCGAAACGAGGTACATCGAATCCACGGCAAAGGAATTGGGCGCGAAATAGACCTCGGGCACGATGGGAATTTCCTGCGAATCGTATCCCGTGATCATCACCTCCACCGAGTCCGGCGCGGAAACCGTTCCCTTGGGAACCGTTGCCGCGGCGATGGACAGGGTGTTGTTGTCCTTCCGGTATTCCAGCAGAGCCGAGTCGGGATCGACCTGGGCCAGAACGTCGTACCATCCCGGCAGCGGCGTTTCCCAGCCGACGTCCACCGTGGTGTCGCTGTCCACCGCCAAATCGTGGACCACGGCCGACAATACGGTATCGGTCGCCGGAACCAAACCGGTCCCGAAAAGCGGCCGGGTTTTGACGGCGATCCGGAACGGGCCCGAGGCCGCCCTGCCCTGGTTGAAGACCCTGACGAAGAACGTTCCCTGCTCGGGCGTGGTCGTGATTTTATGGACGGGTATGAATTCGATGCTTCGGACAAGCAGATCTGGAACGGCCACGATGAATTGTCCGATCTCCCCTTTCCCCTTTTTGGCGATGGCGACATGGTCGGCCAGGTCGAATGCGGCCACGGCCCAGTAATACACCCCGCCTTCCTTCACATGAAAGTTGTATCCGGGCTCAGGAACCACCGCCGAAAAAACGACTTCTCTTTCGATGAGCGGCACCCATTCCGAAAGCGTCGATCCCTTCTCTTCAAGCCGGTTGATGGCCGATTCGATTTTGTCCCGGTTCGGATCGATCATGAGGAAATACCGCACCTCGTCGAACTGATCGGGATCGTGCGCTTCTTCCCAGTCCAGAGCCACCGTGTGCGAGTCGGTAAGCGAAATCGTCCTGGTTTCCCTGGATTCTCCCAGATGGAAGGGCTCGGGGGAAAGGGGATAATGGGTGACGGTGCCGCGGTACGTCTGCTTCAGCACGTCGCCGTAGCCCGCTTCCGCAAAATCCGCCTGGAACGCGTCGCCGAACCGGTTCGTCAATCCCAGAACCGAAGTCAGCGCGTTCTCCCAGCGCAATCCGAAACCGAAGCTGAAATCGCCGAGGTGGGCGCCGTCGTCGCGGTAACCCGCGCGGCATCCGACGACGTTTTTCCACCAGATTTCGACGGCGCCGCTGGCGAAACCGATCTGCCCGCGCACGGCCGTCCAATCCAAGGTGGTGAGGGCGCTCCATCCCTGGTACCGGCCCAGTTGAAGCGATTCCCCGGCTCTCCACGTGGTGGGAAGCTCCGTCGGGTCCGATATGAAAACCATTTTGGGTCCCGCGTGCAGAATGGAAACCCCGGCGCTGTAAATGCCGTAGTCGAAAATGCCGAGGCCGAAGGCTCCCAGGCGGAAGCGCCCGGGCTTGAACATCACTCCCGCGTCGAACGCCGGGCTTGAGACGGAGTACGACTCGAACCTGTTGTGCATCCATTTCAGGTTGACCCCCAGCGCCAGAGAGCGGTGAAGCCAGTCGAGCCTCTGGCCCATGGTGACGCCGGCCGTCCAGTGTTCGGCCGAAACGGCTTCTTCCAGGCCGCCGGTCGCGTCCCAGGGGGGCATGCCCACGGTGGAGGCGAACAGCCCGAAAACGGTTTTTGCGCTTCCCAGCATGCGGAATTGTTTGATGAACGAGACATCCGCCTGGTACACGTCGGTGAACCACCGGTTGTAGCCGAGGGCCCATTGCCACCGTCTCAGGTGGCCGATGCCCCCGGGATTGGAATACACCGTGTACGCATCGTCGCTCAGCCCGGAAGTGGCTCCGGCCATGCCGGCCTGCCTGGCCCCGGGAATGATTTTCAGCGAGGGAATGCCGATGCCGCTTTGGGCCCGGGCGGAATGCGGCGCGAAGATCCGGAACAGAATGACGAACAGGACAAGCAACGGGATTTTTCCGGTCGCTGCGGGCGATCCGTGCCGCGGTCGGCGGGTTTGGTTCCGTTTCATCGGCATCACCGGACCACCATGAATTTAAGCGCTTTCTTGTAGGGTCCCGTGGACAGCACGGCCACATAGACGCCGCTTCCCACGGATTCATTTCTTTCATTGGATCCGTTCCAGGCAATCTGGTTCCACCCGGCGTCGAACCATCCGTCCGCCAGCCGTTTCACGAAACCGCCCGCGATGTCATAGACGGCCAGCGAAACGGTGCGCATGGAACTGATTTTAAAACGGAAATTCAGGGGACCGCCGTCTCCCGGCCGGAACAGGTTGTGGTCGAGAACGAAGGCGTCGGAACTGCGTATGGTGAAGAAAACCGTGTCTGTTCTCGTGACGTCCCACAGGTCCACGGTCTGGAGCACCACGGCCACGCGCTCCTCGGTTTCAGTGGTGCGCATGCGCGTGTCGTCGATAGACGGAACGATGGCGGTCCATTGTCCCGGCACGAGCGTGTTTTGCGCGATGAATGCGTCCCCGTACGCGGTGTTCTGCTCGCCGTTCTCGTAGATGATCCGGACGTCCCACGAACGGATCTGCACGGGGCTCATCACCTGCACGCCGACGCTGTCGGTGGGTTCCACGGTCGCGGGACCCGCCTTGACCTGGGGATCCGGGGGAATCAATCCGGCGGTCCAGACCGTGTCGGCATGCGCGTTGTTTAAAAGATCGGCGTCCTGCGCGCATGTCGCGCTGAGCCGGCTGATCAGGGACGTTTCCCACGGCGGCAGCAGGCTGTCGATCTTGCATGTGTAGGTGAACGCGCGCACGGCGCCGCGGCTTTCAATGCGGTCCACCGCCCAGAAAAGCGTGTCGCCCTTCTGCGTATAGGCGGCGTCCGGAAACGAGACCAAAGAGGCCTTGTCGGGCAGGGCGTTCTTCACCTGAATTCCGGTGCAGGCCAGCTCGCCCAGGTTCGTGAGCGTGACGCGGTAGGTGACCGGCTTGTTGGCGTGCGCGTATCTGAGCGTGTCTTTTTTGATGACGACGGTCGAATCGCCCTGGCCGCGCACGTGCGCCGACAGGTCGGGGAGTTTCAGGGGAATGTAATACAGCGTGTCCGCGGCCGTGTTGTCGGGACCATAAGCGTCCTCAGCGGCGGAGATCAGGGCGCGGGCCGCCAGGGGCAATGTGCCCGTCCGGAAAACCGTATCCACGAGACAGGCCAGCGAGACCCGGGCCGAACTGCGTATGGGAAGCGAGCCGAATGTCCACTGCACGGTATCGCCCCTGACCGTGTACAGGCCGCCTCCCGCCGGAATCAGACTGTGCGGCAGCACGCCGGACAAAGTGACGTTCGAGGCCGTCTTATGGCCGATATTCTTCACCGTGATGCTGAAAGCGGCCTCATCATTCGTCTGTACGAACCAGGTTGTGTCTCCCGCAGTGGACGTCCATGTCGTTCCCCGTCCCGATATCTGAACGGCGAGGTTCGCGGATCCCTGCGGCGCGCGGTAAAGGCCCATGTCCGTTCGGGTGCGGCCGTAGGCCGAAAGCGTCGTTTCGACCACGCGCCGGGTGTTGTCCTGAAGCGTGTCCGAAGACGCGTGGCTGAACACGTAATGGTTGCGCAGCATTTCTTTGGTCCGGCCGGCGGCCTCTTCGAGGGCCGAGTCCCCTGAAACCGCGTAAAACCATCCGCCCGTTTCCTCGGCGATGCGCTTCAGGCTGTCCTGGCCCGCGGCGCTTCCCAGAAGGACGATGAAGACGGGAACGCCTTTTTCCTGGGACGAGCGGATCAGGGATGACCCGGTCCCCGCGCTGCCCTGGTCCGATCCCGCCGTGACGGCGAGTATGACTTTTCTTCCCGTGGGCGGTGTCCATGCCAGCGCCTGCGCGAGCCCGTCGACCAGGGGCCTGGTCCGGGCGGTGCAGGCCTGGTTGAAGGCCTGATCGAGAAGCGAGGCATTGCGCGTGTAGGGCTGCACCAGCCGGGCGGTTTCGTCCAAGACGGCGGCCGCAGCCATGTCGCTTGCGCCGAAAGAGGCGACGAATGCGTTCAACCGCTCCCTCACGACGCCGATGTGGGGCTGCATGGCTTCGGAGCCGTCGATCAGAATCAACGGAAGAATGGGAGAGTCGGGAATTTCGGTGATCAGGCTGGCCTGCCGAACGTCCTGCGATGCCGGCATGGACGCGTTTTCCTCGTGCCTTTCCAGAAGGCGCGTCCAGTGCTGGCCGACGGCCGGCCCCAGCGTGCTGGGATCGTTCATTCCGGCCCATTTTGAATTGTCGGCCAATCCCCTGATGGGGTGCGCGTTCTGATCGACCACCACCACGCGCGACAGCACCGCCGCCGGGAAGAAAGCGGTTCTCGCCCGCACGGTGTCTTCGATCGAAATGCCGCTGATGCGCATCGAGACGGAATCGATTCCCGCGCTGACCGGGGCCGAATCGGTGTTGTTGCCCTCGTTCTGCTCGCGGACCTCGTTGTAGGCGTCGGCCGTGACGCGGACCGTGTAAGACCCGGCGGCCGGAAAAACGAGGCCGGCCTCGATGATCTCGCCGTGGCCCGCCTGAAGCGTGCCGACCGTGTCGACCACGGCCGGCTGCGCGCTGTGGCCGTCGATGGCGAAGGTCACGCGGAAAGGCTGTATGATATTGGCGTTGCCCGAGTTTGTGATCAGGGCCCTGATTCCGACCGGGTATCCGGGCGACACCTTGTACGCCGGGGCGTGGCACTTCACGGTGAAGTCGGGCAGGCCCATGCCCGTGATGATCGACCGGGCGGTGTTGTCGCTCAACAGGGAGTCGCTGTAACAGGAAATCGAGGTCGAGTTGACCAGGTCGGCGTCCCCGTAGGGCATGATGGTGCTCGCCCTGGCCCTGAACACGATGGCCAGGCTGTCGCCGGGATTGACGTGGCTGAAGGACCAGAACAGCGAGTCGTTTCTCGCGGCCGAGGGGGTGATGGAATAATAGAAGGGATGGACGGAATCGGGCAGCGCGTTCGCCACCTGGACCAGGTTCGCCTGCCCCCGTCCGGAGTTTTTGACAAGTATTCTGTATTCGACCGTGTCTCCGGCCGCGAGAAAATACCGGGGATTCCCGCCGGCCGTGCCCAGGGAATCCGTGATTCCTTCAAGCCTGACGCCCAGATTGGGGAAAAGAAACGGAGGCGTGTAGGTCCCCGAAGCCGTTCCCTCGACCCCGTTGTGCTGCAGGTTGAGCGTGAGCCGGCGGCGTATTCCGTTGTAATACGGATCGGGGCTCTGGTGGGCCAGAACATAATGGCCGCGGATGAGGCCGAAAATGCTTCTGTAAATGACCTTGAGGCTGTCGACCGACGGCGCGAACGCATAGGTTCCCCCCGTCGCCTCGGCGATGAACTGCAGCCTGTCGTATTGCGGGCCCGTCCCGAAAAGCCCGATGGTGAACACGGGCGTCTTGGTGTTTCTCGCGTAGGCGATCACGTCTTCGAGGCTGTGCCCCACCTGGTGGTCGCGTCCGTCCGTGTAGGCGATCACGGCCCTGCGTCCGGGCTGGTCCAGCGATTGCGTGATACCCTCGTATATGGCGTCATATATGGACGTGCCGCTGTAGGAGGTGGAGTCGTTGTCCACGGCCTTGTGCAGCAGCGTGGTGTCGCTTGTGAAATCCTGTAAAATGTAGACGTCGCCGCTGAATTTAAGGACGGCGGCCCTGTCACCCGGGCGCATCAGGTCGACGAACACGTGGCCCGCTTCGTCCACATCCTTGAAATAGGGTATCATGGAGCCGCTGAAATCCATGACCAGGGAGGTGGAAAGGCTGAACCCCTCCACGTCGCTGACCTCGGTGACCCTGTACCCCGGCTCGGTGTGCTTGATGTCCGGATCGGCGGGCAAAGTGGTATCGGGATCATGCCGCTCGAGCAGCGTTTTCCAGACGTCGCTCACGCGGGACCCGTTCTGGTTGAAATCCTGGCCCGTCAGCCAGCGTGTGGTGTCGGCCAGGCCGTGCACGTAGCGGCCCAACTGGTCCTTGACGGTGAACAGCGTCAAAACGGGGTAAGGAAACGAGGCGGGGACATTCCTGTACCGCGTCGAATCGGTGATGGAGATCCGTTCGATTTCAATCTCGAGTGAATTGGCCTGTGAAAGCAGGCCCGCGGCGCAGAAAAAAGAAAAGAAGAACGCGGCGGATAGGGTCCGGAAAAGGACGGAGTTTTTCTCCTCTTCCCGCCCGGCGTTCCGGACGTGATCCCCCCCATGGCTGTGTATTCGCATCATGGGCGCCACCCAAATGGATAGAAGTCCTGCGATGCGAACGCAAGGATGATTTTCGACATTTGTGTTTCCCCTAAGACTATAAAAATTATCACATTAAAACATAAATGTCAAGTAAAAATATATTTTTGTAACAATTGATCTGTAGATGCAAAAAGAGTGCAAAACTATTTTAAATACCACTAAAGGCATATTAAACAATTGGATAGGACAGCAATGAACGGCGTCCATTACATGATATTAAATTAGTGATTGTATTAAATAAGACAATACGAATGATCAAATTCCGGTCATTTCCTGTTGATTTTCTGGCCGGGGTGAATTACCTTAATATCCATGAAAACACACGGCCGTTTGATCATCGCCGGCTTTTCGGCAGTCATCCTGATTGCCGGTTGCGCCGCCCTTCAGCAACTGGTCCAGAAACCGGCGGTTTCGCTGAAAAGCACCGCCGTCAAAGACCTGTCTCTCACCCAGGGGACTTTGGTGTTCACATTCAACGTGGCGAACCCCAACCCCATCGGCCTGGCCGTGCAGAAATTGTCTTACCGGCTCCGGCTCAACGGAAAGGATTTCTTTCAGGGCGTGCTCGACAAGGGCATCACCCTCAAGGCGAACGGAATCGAGTCTTTCGAACTGCCCGTGACCGTGAAATTTCTGGAATTTTTTGAATCGATGCAGGAAGCGTTCAAATCTGATCAGGTCGCCTACGGACTGGACGGGGCCCTGTCGGCCGGCATGTTCGACATTCCCTATTCGACCCATGGAACACTGCCCGTGCCCAGACTGCCGGAGGTGTCATTGAGCAAGGTCAAGGTGGGCAGAATTTCCGCATCCGGGGCCTCCCTTCTTTTTTCGGTGAAGATGAAGAACGCCAATGCGTTCTCCATCAAGCCGCAGTCGCTTCTGTATAATATCACCCTGGGGGGAACGCGTTTTGCCGGGGGCGAAGCCAGGCAGGTGCAGATGATTCAGGAGAACGGGGAAAGCGTGCTGGAGCTGCCGCTGAATGTCAGCTTTCTCGAGCTCGGCAGGTCCGCCTACAACCTGCTCACCGGCTCGTCGTCGAAATACGACATCACCGGCTTCATGAAACTCGACATCCCCCAGGCGGGGGTGCAGTCTTTTCCGTTTTCGAAAAGCGGGGAATTGTCGATCGTGAAAT
>JBFZEN010000057.1:0-3721 GCA_041306805.1 bacterium | reverse complement strand
TAAAAAAGGATGCGGATGATCTCCGGCTGGCATTAAAATTCCGCCCCCGTGCCCAGCACGGCGTCGAGCTGAGAATCGACAAGGGCCATGAATTCGCCGTACGGCAGGTCAAGCCTTCCGTTGACGTGCATGAGCAGAAGGCCGTTCAGCATGTAATTCAGCAGCCTTTTTTTCTGTTTCGCCTCACCCACCGAAACGGCGCCCGATCCGGTCGGCGCCGACCATTCGTCGGCGCAAAGCCCGTCTAGAAAACCGTGTATCAGCGCCGGCGTGCCACTGTGCCGGGCTATCTCAGGGGCCTTTTCAATGAAGAACAGTTCGAAAATGCTGGGGTACTGGACGAAATACATCACATAACACCGGCATATGGCCCGTATTTTGGCATACCCTTCCGAAGTGCCCGCCGTCCGCTGTCCGATGAAACAGGCGCATTCTTCCTGAAAGTCCTGGACGCATTCAAACACCAGATCTTTCATGTCCTCGAAATAGTGGTACAATGTGGCGTAGGAATACCCGGCCTTCTCCGCCACATTGCGGGCGCTGACGCAGACCATTCCTTCCGCCCTGATGATCTGCTTCGTCGCATCGATAAAGCACTCTTTCATACGGGATGCTTTCATTTCTTTGTCTGCCATATTACACTCCCAAATTTTTAACAATGTTAATATATCTAACAATGTTAATAATATCAAGCTCTTTTTTATTATCAGTTCTATTTTTGAATGAGTCCGCATTTTGGCTGAAAAACAACCGCTTTCATATTTACAGATTTCTCCTGATCCTCCCATATTTTATTATCACAACCTGAAAAAATGAAACCTTATTGACTTTTAAACGTAAAGTTAGTAGCTTGTACAACTAATAAATTGAGATTAAAATTGAACAATGAAAACGGTATTCAATCTCTGATGGAACTCGGCTTCACCCGCCTCGAAGCCGACATCTACGCTTTTCTGCTTAACGCCTCCCCGGCCACGGGATACCGCATTTCGCAGGCCATAGGCAAACCCGCGGCCAACGTGTACAACGCCCTGCAGTCCCTTGAAAAGAAGGGCGCCGCACTGGTCGAGGAGACTGCGGCGCGCCGTTGCCGCGCCGTACCCGTTGAGGAACTGGCGGCCCGCATGCACAGGCGCTTTCTCGACACCAAAACGTCGTTTGAAACGGCCTTTTCAGGTTCCGATCCGGCCCAGGGCGACAACAGGATATATCCGCTGCGGTCCGGGGAACAGGTGTTCGAAAAATGCCGCCACATGCTCGATGCCGCGCGGGAAGTCGTTCTCATCGACGCCTTTCCAGGCGCCCTCGGCGCCTTGAAAGGGGAAATTGAAAAGGCCGCTTCCCGCCATGTCCGGGTGGCCGTCAACGCCTACATGCCCGTCCAGATCAGGGGAGTCCTCCTTTTTGAACGGCCGGATGGAGCCCGCGTGATAGCGCGCTGGCCGGGCGAATGGATCAACATGGTGAAGGACGGGGAGGAATACGTTCAGGCCCTGCTTGAGGGGAATCTCCGGGGCGTGATCCAGGCCGTGTGGAGCGGCAGCCCCTACCTGTCATGGGTGTATTATTCGGCCCTGATGTCGGAACTCGAACTGGGAGGTCTCAAGCGCCGGATCGCGGAGGGCGCCGGCATCGCCGGCCTGAGGGAGTACGTGGAGTCTTGCGAGCGGTTTTTCCCGCTCGAGGCTCCCGGATACGTCCGTTTGATGGAACAGCTGTTCAAGGTCAAAACAAAGGAGCAGGAAAAATGAAGGAAATCCGTTTCGTTCTGATGGTGTCTATCGCAGTCGTGCTTATATCGGGGTGTTCCATCGGCTCGGGAGGCGCCAAGGTCTCCCGGTTTGAGGGATTCAGGGCCGATTCTTCCGCCACACCGGCCGTATATGCCGACTCATGGGATGCCGTGCGCCGCTTCGATTTTGCCTCCGCGGAAAGATCGGGCTGGACCAAAGCATATCCCCTGTTTGCCCGAGGCCTCGAATGCGTCATGGACGGCCGCTACCACGACGCCGAAAAGGCGTTCTCGCGCGTGCTGGAATCGCCGAAGGATTCGATCGAGGCGGGCTGCGCGAAAAGCGCGTTGAGCGAGGCGCTGGTGTTTCAGTCGAAGTGGAAAAAGGCCGCGCAAATCGAAGACAGCGCGGACTGGGACAACACAGCCGCCCTGGCGCGCGCATTCGCGGCCGCCGAGTCCGAAACCCTGAATTTCCCGGAACGGCCCGTGGAATTGCCCGCAAAAATCGGAATGGCGGGGACCCCTGAAATCGAGGTCGAGGTCAACGGCATCCGCAGACGGTTCATCATCGATACGGGCGCCGGGTTGTCGGTTTTATCCTCCGATGTCGCCGCGGCCTGCGGCGTGGCACCCGTGGGAGGCGAAACGGCCAAGGCCGGCACATCCACGGATGTGAAGGTTTCGATCAGGCCCGCCGTCATCAGCCGGTTGTCGCTGGGCGGACTGTCGGTCGCAAACCACCCGTGCATCATCATCGACAAGAAGGACCTTGAAATCAAGCTGTTCGGCTTCATCAAAATCCTCAAGATCGACGGCATCATCGGCTGGAACCTGATTCAACGGATGAACATGACGCTCGACTATAAAAACCGCAAGGTGGTCCTTCAAAAACCCATTCTCTCTGAAAACCGTGATAAAAATTTCTTCTGGCTGGGGTACCCCGTGGCCAGGGTCGCGTCGGTTTCGGGCCGGCCGCTTTTCTTCGGACTCGACACGGGCGCCAACCGGACCAGCGTGTCCGATGCGGCCCTTTCTAAAATCGACACCACCGGTATGAAAACGAAAAAAGTCAGGGTCGGCGGAGCCGGCGGAAAAATCGAAACCCGTTTGGCAAAGCTCATCCCCATCATGCCCGTGGTGGCGGGCGGCCGCGTGCTGACTTTCGAAGGCGTCCGCTGCGGCGAAGCCAACTTCGGTTCATTCTTCATTCTGGACGGCATCTTGGGAAGCGATGCGGCGCAAGAAGGGGCCATGCGCCTTGATTTCACCAATGGGCGGTTCGAGATGACGTTTCCTGATCGATAGACAGTCAAAGGACGCCCGGTCATCACCATAAAATCCACGAAAAAAATCGGACGGACTGCTTCATTGGACGGGAATCCCCGATTGGAATCAATCCATCGGAACATGTGCACACATGAGATAAACTCGGAATCTCCAGCCTCTATTATGTAATTGCATCATTCATTAAAATGAAATATTTTACGTACGGCAAAACCACATGATGGGGGTGGCCGGACCATGAAAACGAAAAATGCCTTCGTCTTGAGCGGCGGATCCATCAAGGGCGCTTTCCAGGCCGGCGTGCTGGCCGAAATCCTCGGCTGCACCGATTTCCATCCCGACGCCATTTACGGCACGTCGGTGGGCAGCCTGAACGGGGCCTTCATCGCCGACCGCGCAGGCCGTGTTCCGAGAACCTCGCTCTCGTGGAAAGAGGTCGGCCGCCAGCTTGAAGCATTCTGGATGAACCGCATCACGTCCTTCTCGGCGATAGGGAAAAAGAAAAACGTTCTCCGCCTGGCCTGGGATTTCCTCACAGCCGGGGACCAGTTCAGTTTCATCGACATGTCCCCCCTGTACGCCCTCCTGCATTCGGAAATCCGTTTTGAAAACCTGCTCAAGTGTCCCGTGCGTTTCTTCGCCTGCGCCGTCGACATGAAAAACGGCCGGCCCGTCTACGCCTCGGCTTCCACCCACCCGGAT
>JBFZEN010000056.1:0-7815 GCA_041306805.1 bacterium | reverse complement strand
CCTTCATTTCGCAGAGCATCTGCGAGTACTTCCGCAAATGCCGGGCGCGCGGGTCTTCGGTCTTGTACACGCGGTGGCCGAATCCCATGATCTTTTTCTTGTTTTCCAGCATACCGGCGATGTATTCCTGCACCATGTCCACCTTGCCGATGTCCGCAATCATTTCCATCACCCGCTGGTTCGCGCCCCCGTGCAGGGGGCCCTTGAGCGCGCAGATGGCGCCCGTGAGGGCCGAATGCATGTCAGACAGCGTGCTGGCGATCACGCGGCCGGTGAACGTGCTGGCGTTCATGCCGTGGTCCGCGTGCAGCACCATGAGAAGGTCCATCACCTTCTGCTCGATTTCATTGGGCGACACGCCGCGTATCATGTATAAAAAGTTGTCCGAAATTCCGAAATTCGGGTCGGGCGAGAGAAGCGGCATGCCCTTGCGGATACGGTGCAGGTCGGCAATCACGGTCGGTATCTGGGCGAGAAGGCGTCTGGCCTTGCGCCGGTTGGCCTCCGGCGAATTGTCGCCCGAGTCGGGGTCGAGAACGCCCAGCATGCATACCGCGTCGGCCAGTATCATCATGGGATGCCCGTTGGGCGGCGTCAGCTTGAGCATCTCCACGACCTGGCTGGGAAGCCGCATTTCCGACACGATTTCCGAGCGCAGACGGTCGTTTTCTTCCTTGACGGGAAACCGCCCGTTCCAGAGCAGAAAGACCACTTCGGAAAACGACACTTCCTCGGCGATATCGTGAATATCATAGCCCTGATAGTACAGCCTGCCGTGGATGCCGTCCACGTAGGAAATGTTTGTTTCGGCGGCCACCACCCCTTCCAGACCGCGGACAAATACTTTTTCTTCACCGTTTTTCTGCGCCATGCGAACAACCTCCTATTGTGCCGTTCTGAAAACCGCGTTGATGAAACCGGCGCCTTCCAGCACGCCGAAACCGCCTTTTTTAACGCTTTCCTCGTCGAACACCGTGACTTCGTCCGGCTGTATCCCGGGACCGCGTATCGCGACGGGCACCGGTTCCCTCGCGTGCTTTCCAAGTTCGACCGGCGTGGGATGGTCGGGCAGCACCGCCACCACCGCCTCTATTTTTTTCTTTTCAAGTCCGTTGAGAATGCGCTGGACCAGCCTCCGGTCGAGATCCTCGATGCATTGTATCTTCAGGTTGAGGTTCCTGTCATGGCCCGCTTCGTCCGGCGCCTCCACGTGTACGTATACGAAATCATGGTTTTTCAGCGATTCGAGGCAGGCGTCCGCCTTGCCCTCGAAATTGGTGTCGTACAGGCCGGTGGCCCCCTCGACCGGAATCACGTCCATGCCGGCGTACACGGCCAGACCCTTGATCAGGTCCACGGCCGAAATCACGGCCCCTTTCACCCCGAACCGGCTTTCAAAGCTTTCCATTCTGGGTTTCTTGCCCGGCGACCACGGCCACAGGCTGTCGGCGGACATTTTCCCTTCGGCTTGGCGCTTGAGATTGACGGGATGGTTTTTGAGCCGTTTCTGCGACTCGAGCACCATCCGGTTCAGAAGGGCGGCCGTTTCCACGGCCGCGTCCGACAGGGGGCGTATCATCATGGCCCCCGTTTCTTCGCCGATGTGGTCATGGGGAGGAAAGCACTCCAGGTCCGTGTTCCCCCCGGGAATCACAAGGACGTGGCGGTAACTCAGACCCTGGTGCAGGGCGATGCCCCATCCGGCGAAGGCATCATGCAAATCGTCGATGAGCGGAAAAGCCTCCTGGTTCGTGATGTGTCCTGACGAATGGCTCCTGATTTTTCCGCCCGCGACATGGATGAGGTTGACCCGCATGACCAGGTCGTCCGGTCCCACGCGTATGCCCAGACTGGCCGCCTCGAGCACGCCGCGCCCCGAGAACGTGGCCCTGGGGTCATACCCCAAAACCGACAGATTGGCGACGGCCGAACCTGTCGGCATGTCTTTCTGGATGGTGCGGAAAAGGCCGGTGCGCCCTTCGCGGGCTATTCTGTCCATGCCCGGTTTTCTGGCCGCCATCAAAGGGGTTTTTCCGCCCAGTGCGGCAACGGGGTAATCGGCCATGCCGTCGCCCAGAATGACGATGGTTTTCATGGTGCAAACTTCTCCGTCAAAAAGCGGCGGAAGGCGTCATCATCGACGGGCAGCACGCTGTACTCCTCGTTCTTCTTTTCGATTCCCGAAAGGCTGGCAGGGACCTCCGGCGCAAAACCAAGCAGTTTCTCGATTTCCTCCGGGAATTTGGCGGGATGCGCCGTCTCGACGGAAACCGAAACGCCGCTGTCTCCGGTTTTCCGCTGGAAATGTCCGAGTCCGGCCCAGCCCACGGCTCCGTGGGGTTCGAGCAGCAGCCGGTGCTCGGCCCACGCCCGCTGAATGGTCTGCCGCGTCTCTTCGTCCGAAACGCTGACCGGCCACATGTATTTTCTCATGGCATCGAGGTCGGGCGAAACATGCAGGGTCCCCGTTTCGTCCATCCGGCCTCCGTACAGGTCGATCACGCGCGCAAAATTGCTCGGATGGCCCACGTTCATGGCGTTCGAAATGCAGTTTCTGGACGGCGATATTTTTTGGTATACGCCCGTTTCGAGATATTTCGGGACCTCGTCGTTCGCGTTGGTCGCGATCACCAGGCGGCGCACGGGCAGGCCCATGCGTTTCGCCAGAAGGCAGCCCATCATGTTCCCGAAATTGCCGGAGGGTACGGAAAATACGACGCCTTTGGGCGCGAGCCTGGCATAGGCGTAAATATAATAGACCGTTTGCGGCAGCAGCCGGCCGATGTTGATGGAATTGGCAGAAGTGAGGTCTATGGAACGCAGGGCCGGGTCGGCGAAGGCCCGTTTGACCAGTGCCTGGCAGTCGTCGAACTTGCCTTCGACGCCGATGGCGGTGATGTTCCCGCCCAGCGTGGTCATCTGCTTGCGCTGGCGCGGGCTGATTTCCGCCGGCGGAAACAGCACCACGACCTCGATGCCGGGCACGCCGTAGAACGCGTGGGCGATGGCGCTGCCCGTGTCGCCGCTCGTCGCGGTCAGAACCACGAGCTTTTTCTCCGCGTCTTGACGCAGCCCGGCCATGAGCCGCGCCATCATCCGCGCCGCAAAATCCTTGAATGAAGCAGTGGGCCCGCGGTCGAGCCGCATGACATACGTGGCGCCGTGCACCTTTTCAATCGGCACGTCGAATGGATAGGCGTCGCGGCACAGCCGCCGGAGTTCTTCCGTTGAAACCACGCCGCCGAGGAATTTATCGAGAACCGACGCCGCGATCTCGTGGTAGGGCTTGTCCGACAGCGATTCGAACTCGCCCGGCTGAAAGGACGGGATGGTTTTAGGCATGTACAGACCGCGGTCGGGCGCCTGACCCTGAAAAAGAGCCTGGATAAAATCGGTTTCTTCGGCCTCGCGGTTTGTGCTGTAGAATGCGATTTTTGACATAGGACATAATATAAAAAAATTTTTATTACAATGAAAGAATTTTTTAGCCTGAATGATAAGATGAGCCTGATAATTTCTTGTCCGGTCGAATATCCAATGGAATATTCGATAAGACTCTCCGATTGCCAAATAAAGCTTGATTTAATATTGTATTTATACTATATTTTATAAATACAATATTAAGTTCCCATGGAAGGTAAAATCCACATGCCCGATCTGTCAAACGCAAAGGCGGCGGACTACAAGAAACTGCTGTAATTTTTAAGGGATTCCGGCTGCCCGCCGCACCGTTTCGGCGTGGCCGCGCGCCCCGTGTTTATGCTCGATGCCGAGATGCGCTGGGTCGATGATTATCTCTTTAACCTGAACAGGTCAAAAACGAAAAAGATGACTGCGCGATGAAAAACGATTCTCCGGCAAAAAAGGCCGCATTTTACGTCCGCACATTGTGCGGGGTCAAGCCCAACCGGAGCACCGGTTCGAAAGGGAACCGGGCTGCCGCGGCATTTTGCGCCGGAAAACTGAAGGGCTCCGGTTATCAAGTCGAAACGGCCTCTTTTCCCTGCCTTGATTTCGACCGGGGCATCGCGTCGCTGACGCATGACGGCGCTCACTTTCCTGTTTATCCCAGCCCGTTCTCGCTGGGCTGCGACGTGAAGGCGGACCTCGCCGCCGCAACGACGATCGAGGAACTCGAGGCCGTTTCCTGCAACGGCAAATTACTGCTTCTCTGGGGCGGCATCTGTTCAGAACAGCTGATGCCGAAACGCTTCCCTTTTTACAATCCCGACCGCCACAAAAAAATCATCGCCCTGCTCGAGAGGAAGCGTCCGGCCGCCGTCATCACGGCCACCGGAAAAAATCCCGATCTCGTGGGGGCCGAATATCCCTTCCCCATGATCGAGGACGGCGATATGAACATCCCCTCCGCGTACTGCAAAGACACGCTGGGGCGCAGGCTCGCCTCGAAAACGGGACGTCCGTTCCGGCTGGTCTCCACGTCGAGGCGGATAAGATCGACGGCCGCCAACGTCATCGCCCGCAGGAATTCCGGGGCGCCCTGCAGGACAGTCGTATGCGCCCATATCGACGCAAGGGCGAATACGCCCGGCGCATCGGACAATGCTTCCGGGGTGGCCGTGCTGCTCCTGCTCGCGGAAATGCTGGCGAAAGTCCCCCTCAAAAATGGAGTGGAAATCATCGCCTTCAACGGCGAAGATCATTACAGCGCGGCCGGGCAAAAGGATTACCTGCGCCGGCACGGCAAGGGTATGGCTGGCATCGGGCTGGTGATCAATGTGGACGACATCGGTTATAAAAAGGGCAAAACCGCCTATTCATTTTACCAATGCCCCCGGGCCGTTCGGGAGAAAAGCCGGACCCAATTCAAAAAATTTGACGGTTTGACGGAAGGTGAGCCCTGGGTTCAGGGCGACCACATGATTTTTGTCCAGAGGGGACTGCCCGCCGTCGCCCTGACCTCCCAGAAAATGAGGACGCTGATGGCAAAAATCACCCACACGCCCAAAGATGTTCCGGGCATCCTGGATTTTCAAAAACTGGCGGAAACGGCATCGGCTTTAAAGACCCTGATCACGGAAGGATTGGAGTAAGAAAGGATAGTCAGGTTTTGCGCGAAGGCAGGACCCATCGTCTGAAGGGACATGAATGGGGTTGGATGGTTTGAGCGGCAAAAACCTGCGAATATCGGTAATGGATTCGATTTTCGTCTTGATGGTTCTGCAAATAAAACCGGATTTTTATTCCCGGGGCGGAGCCGTTTTCTCCTCCGGTTTTTTCTCCGTTTTTTCAAGCAGTTTTTTGATCACGTCTATCAGCACTTCGATGCGCGTGGTCTTGACAACGAACGCGTCGGCGCCGCATTGTTTGGCCGTTTCCGCGTCCTGGTCGGTGTCGCGCGAGGTCCAGACGACGACGGGGATGTGGTTCAACTTCTTGTCGAACTTGATCATACGGCAGATCTTGTGGCCGCCCATGTCGGGAAGCATGATGTCGAGCACGATGAGGTCCGGCTTGGCGTCCCGGGCAGCCGACAAGCCGCCGAACCCTGTTTTGGCCACCACAGTCTGGTAGCCGGCCCTTTTCAGGTGCGCGTGGATCAGGTGAATGCTGGCCTCGTTGTCTTCGATTACGAGAATTTTATTGTTTGCGCCCAAAAAAACTCCGAAAAAACGGTTGTTTTTAATGATAACGATTTTCTTTTTCATATTCAAGCACAAAAACGTCTTGACATTTCATTTGGTTTTTTCTACATTGCCACACGCAGGTTTTTCCGGTTCGGCTTCGCACCCATGGTGTGACCGGACCGGGAATCGGGAATCCCGTGAAATTCGGGAACTGCCCCGCAACTGTGATTCCGTTTTCGCCTTCTGAATCTTGAAAATGAAGGTGAAAAAATTTCCGGCCATGATAAGCCACTGAACCCGCAACAGCGGGAATGGGAAGGCGGCCGGAATCGGATAAGCCAGGAGACCGACCCGCGCCCAAAGTCCTTCGAGGGAAGGCAAACCCGCATTAATTGTAAAACCGGCCCTCGAAGCCGGTTTTTTTTATTTATAGACCCGGGGAGTTGGGACGGATTTGACGGAAATGCCGGCTTCCGCACCAAGGGAGACATACGATATGCAATTATTCATCCATGATTTTTAAGAGGTTAAGCCGCATGCGGCCGCTTTCTAAAAACATCGTACTGCCAGCCGTCTGCATTGCCCTGGCCGTGGCGCTGGGTTTCGCCCTGTCCTTGATACCCAACGTGGAACTGGTTACGGCCACGGTTTTTCTGTCGGGGTTTTTACTTGGACCCGCCAAAGGCCTGGCCGTGGGCGTCATGGCCGAGTCCCTCTTTTCCCTGTTAAGCCCATACGGACCGGCTCCGCCGCCCCTTCTGGCGGCGCAGGCGGTTTCGATGGGTCTGACGGGCCTCGCCGGCGGCATGGCCGCGAAAATGCGGATGAACATGAAAACTCTTTTCGCTCTGCGGCTGGGCGTGGCCGGTCTTCTGTGCACTTTGCTGTTCGACGCGCTCACCACCCTGTCTTTCGTTGTCATCAATCATTTCACCCTGCGCCAGCTGGCCGCCAGCGCCCTTCTCGGAACCTGGTTTTACGCCGTTCATCTGGCCGGCAATGCGGTCATTTTCGCCGTGCTGATGCCCGTTCTCATCAGGTCGATTCAAACCGTTTTCCCCAAAGGAGTATGAAATGCGTTTGCCATTGCAGGTTTTGGCTTTTTCTGTCATCCTGGCGTCATCGGCGGCCGCTTCCACGTACACGATCACGGGAACCGTGGCTGACAGCCGGACCGGCGATCCCGTCCCGGACGCCAACATCGTTCTTTCAGGAACCCCGATGGGCGCGGTCTCGCTGGACCACGGACAATACCGCATCAGCCGTATCCCCGCGGGGGATTACGAGATGGAGGTCGGAGTCATCGGCTACGCACCGCAAAAAATACGTCTCCGCATCGACCGTGACGAAAAGCGCGATTTCATGCTCGATTCCAGGCCCGTGCGCATCAATCCGGTTCTGGTGACGGCGACCCGGTCGCAGCACCTCCGCTCCGCGGTGACGGCCTGCACCGACGTTCTGACCCGCGATGCATGGTTCAGCACGACAGACGGCACCGCCGGCGAAATCCTGAACACGGCCGGGAACGTGTTTGTGAAAGACTACGGCGGATTTTCGGGATTGAAGACCCTTTCCATCAGGGGCTCGGGCGGCGCCCAGGTTCTGGTGCTGCTCGACGGCCAGCGGTTGAACACGGCCCAATCGGGAATCGTGGACCTCAACGCCATTCCCTCTGAAGCGCTCGAACGCATTGAAATCGTACGCGGCGGACATTCCGCGCTCATGGGCTCCGACGCCATGGGCGGGGCCGTGCACCTGGTGACGCGGAATCCTGAAAACGGGAAAAAAGCTTCATTCGGAGCGGGGCACACCGCCGGTTCCTTCGGGACCGGCGTGTCAAACGCCTTCGGATCTTTCGGCCTCCGGTCTTTCCGGTGCTTCCTTCTGGTAAACCGGATACAGAGCAGGGGCGATTTCGCATACAGGCTGCCCGGCGAATCCGTGGAGAAGACGCGGGAGAATAACGACGTCAGAGCCGACGCCCTGTTTTTCAAGTCGAATCTCGATGCCGGCAGGGCGGGACAGTTTCAATTGGGCATGCAGGCATTCAAATCGGACCGCGGGACCGCCGACCACGTTTCCTACACCTCCTCGCTCGGACGGAGCGGTGAGACGCGCCGTTTCGCCAATCTCGACTGGAGGAAATCCATTTCTTCCTCTCTCGTGGTATCGGCCGGCGGCGGCGTTCAGACCGATGCGATCCAATACCATAGCCTGTATGAAAACG
>JBFZEN010000055.1:0-6416 GCA_041306805.1 bacterium | reverse complement strand
ATCCGTGGTTTCCCTTGGCATGGATGGAATGGTAGAGGCTTTCCGTGACATAGCACCACTGCATGGTGAAACTGATGTTGTCGTAAAACGAGGCGGTTTCATCGACGGACCAGCTGAACGAACAATGGTCGATGATGATGTTTTTATGGTACCGGCCCCATGCGGCGTCGCTCTCGACCAGGTCCTCGTCGCCCAGCCTGGAACGGATGTAGCGCAGGACCACGTTGTCCGCATCGACGATCAGGGAATAATTCCTGAGGCAAATGCCGTCGCCCGGCGCCGTCTGTCCTGCTATGGTGATGTCTCCATTCCTGATTCGAAGGGTATTCGTCAGCACGATGGTGCCCGACACGCGGAACACCACGGTGCGCTTGCCGGACGATTCCACGGCGGCCCTGAGGCTGCCCGTTCCGGAGTCGCTGAGGTTCGTCACCTCGATGACGGCGCCTCCCCTGCCTCCCGTCGCGAAACGCCCATACCCCTGCGCGCCTGGAAAAGCGACCGGCTGTCCGTGCGCGGACGCGCACAGGATCAGTAAAAAAATGGAGAGGCTTCTTTTATTTATTCGCTGCATGTTACAACGCTCCGGTTTGTATTTCGTGCCTCGTGCCTCGTGCCTCGGGAAAAGAAGTTTCGGATTCAGTGTCCAGAGTTCCAAGAATCGGGTACCCAGTACCAAGTACTTATTACCGATCCCCAATCATCATTTTTTTTATTCCTGCAATTTACCGTTAATTGTCACGTTTTTCATGATCAATCCGTTGACATGCGAAATCACGTTCCCTTGTTTGACGTTGTTGAATTCGCAATCTTCAAGCACGACGTCGCTGATGGGCGATCTTTCATAACCCCTGAAATAGACACCGTACCGGCTCTGCCCGCTGCGGACGTTCCTGATTCGGATGTGCTTTACCGTGGGCGTGTGGGGACCTGAATCGCCTTCCTCATAGAAAAAATCGGTCAAAATCACGGATTCAGCCACCTGACCCACCTTGACGTTGCGCATGTAGACGTTTTCGACGATACCGCCCCTCATGGAATTGGTTTTGATCCTAAGGGCGCGGTCCAGGTTAGGGCTGTCCATGCTGCAGTCTTCGGTGTACACGTTCCGGCATCCCCCCGAGATTTCACTGCCGATGACCACGCCGCCGTGGCCGTCTTTCATGGTGCATCCGCGCACCACGATGTTCTGGCTGGGTACATTCAGGCGGCGGCCGTCCGCGTTTCTGCCCGACTTGATGGCGATGCAGTCGTCGCCCGTATCGAAGACGCAGTTTTCAATGAGAACGCCGTCGCACGATTCAGGATCGCACCCGTCGTTGTTCGGCCCGTGGCTGGCGATTTGAACGCCCCGCACGGTCACGTTGGTGCATAAAACGGGGTGGATTTCCCACATGGGCGAATTCTTGATGGTGACGCCTTCGATCAGCACGTTCTTGCACCGGTAGGGTTGAATGAAATTGGGCCTGAGGCGGTGCCCTTTTCCGAACACGCGTTCCTTGACGGGAACTCCGTTTTCGGCCATGCTCAGAAGAAGAGGCCTGTCCTGTCTCTGGCTCAGGTCTCCCGGCTTGAAGCCGAACCGGGAGCTGCCCGTCCAGGGCCACCAGGCCGAATTGCCCGCCTGGCCGTCCAGCGTCCCTTCCCCGGTGATCGCTATGGCGCACTGTTCGAAGGCGTAAATGAACGGCGAATAATTGTAGCATTCGACGCCTTCCCACCGGGTGAACACCTCCGGCAGGTATTTTTTGGAATCCGTGCTGAACCGGATGACAGCGCCCTTTTGAAGGTGGAGGTTGACGTTGCTTTTCAGATGGATGGCGCCCGACATGAACTCTCCCGGAGGAACGACCACCCGTCCCCCTCCCGAACGCGAGCAGGCGTCGATTGCCTTACGGAACGCCTTGGTGCAGTCTTTCCTGCCGTCGCCTTTGGCGCCGAACCGGGTGACGGGAAAATCCCTTTGGGGAAATGTCGGCGCAACGATGTTTTTGAGAATGGCGGGCAGACGCTCCCACCCTTCGCCCTGCCCGGCCGAATCGGGCTGCTGCGCAGGCAGATAGGCCGTTAAAAAACAGGCGGCCAGCGTGCACGCGGCTTTTTTAATGAACGGGATTCTCAAACTGTGGAAAACGGATGCATGCATGTCAGGTGGTTCCTTTATTTTATGGGAGAAGATTCGTCGGGATTTTCGGATGCATGAAGGGATTCAAACAGCAGGCTGGCCATGATGAACGGGCCTACGGCTTTGCCGTCGTCGGTTCGAATCATTTCATGGATGTAATATTCATAGGATCCGTCCCGGTAGGGATTTCCTCCCAGTCCGGCGCCCGCGCAGGCTTTAGTGATGTGCACGGTTCCATCGTCGTCCACCGTGATCAAATGCCTTAAAATGCCCCGGTATCCTTTGGCCGCCGCCCTCATGGTTTCGCCCGGCAGCAATCCGTTTTTGGCGGCCTTCGCCAGCGCGTAAACGAACATGGTGGAAGCGCTCGATTCAAGATAATTGCCTTCGCGCTTGCCCTGGTCGAGAACCTGATACCAGAGGCCTGTTTCATTGTCCTGGAAATCCGTGATCGCCCGCGCGGTCCGCTTCAGAATGCCGATGAGGTCGTTCCGCCTCGGATGGTCCTTGGGAATGAAGTCGAGGGCGTCGACCAGGGCCATGGCAAACCAGCCCATGCCCCTGCCCCAGAAATGGGGTGACTTGCCCGTGACGGGATCCGCCCATTTCTGCCGGCGGCTCTCATCCCACCCGTGGTGCAGCAGGCCGGTTTTTGCGTCGCGGCCGTGCTTTTCCATCAGGATGAACTGGTTGGCGACGTCATCGAAGAGGGCAGGTTCGCCGAATCGGGACGCAAACTCCGCTAAAAAAGGGGAACCCATGTACAGGCCGTCAAGCCACATCTGGTGCGGATAAATTTTCTTGTGCCAGAAGCCTCCTTCGCCGGTCCGGGGGTGCTTTTCGAACTGGCTTCGCAGAAGGAGCAGCGTTTTTTTGTATTTTGGATCCTGGGTCCGGTCGAGCAGCTTGAAAAGGATCTTGCCGGCGTTGATGTGGTCGATGTTGTATTCCTCGATTCGGATGCCGTGGATCGCACCCGATGAGTCGATCAGCAGGTCGCAGTACTGTTTCCCATAGTCCAGGTATCTCGGATTTCCCGTAGCCGCCCATACCTGCTGAAGCGAGAGAAGCACCAGCCCTTGCACATAACCCCATCGCGGACGCGGACGGAAATCAAGCGCACCCGGAGAGGGATTCCGCCTGATGACGGACTCGGCCATGCGGACCGACCATGGAAGGCTGTCGGGCACCGCTTTCTGGCCGAACGCGGCCGCGCTTCCGATGACGAGGAAAAAAACCGCGAGAAAATGGGTGCCGGATTTGTTTGCACTGTGCGCCATGTCATCCGCCCGGTCGTTGGATTGCCTATGACAAGACCCCTGCAGGATATGGACAGGGGTCTTATTTTCCTGAAGGATGCAAGAGACTGTTGGAATTACTTCATCAGAACCATTTTCTTCGTTTCGAAATGCGTTCATGAAATGGAACATTTTAAAAAGTCTCCCCCTGCGTTCACTTCCGGGAGGAAGTCACGCAGGGGGAGCCGGCAGCAACCGGTTTCATTTTCTATCTGAGCAGCGTCATCTTCCGGATCTGGATGAATTCGTCCGTTTCGATCTTGTAGAAGTAGACGCCCGACGGCAGATTCGCGGCATTGAACCGGATGGAGTGCTTTCCCTGGTTCATTTTTCCGTTGAGCAGCATCTTCACGAGCCGGCCGTGGATATCGAATATGCCTATCTTCGTGTTCAGCGTTTTTTCAAGCACAAATTCGATATTCGTTTCAGGGTTGAAGGGGTTGGGGTAGTTCTGGGACAGCGCGAAACCGTCCGGTTTCGTGAAACCCTGTTCCGCCACGCCCGTGGTCTTCGCGGTGATCCATTCGATGCCGGCCTGGATCAGTTTCCTGGCGTCGTCGGTCATGAATTTGTTCGCGTTGGCGTTGATGCCCACCGCAGCGCAGCGCGCCTTCGACACCAGCGAACCGTCCCTGGTGTCGGCCTTGTTGAACAGCACCGTGCCCTTTTCGACACCCAGCACGACCACCTTCGTCTCGTCGGCCGATAGAACGCCGATCTTGAAGCAGTCTACCGAGGGTTTCGTGTACGTCAGAAAATCGGTGGCGTTTCCGCTGTCCGTCACCAAGGTCAGTTCGGCGCCCGACGCGTACCCCGCGGCCAGGGGATGCGCGCCGTCCGTGATCTTGATTTTGTTCTCGCCGGCTGCGGTGTTCCCGTAATTACCGGCATCAATGGCCACCCAGGCCATCACGGAAAGGCGGCTGCTCCAGAGTTCAGTCGTGAAAACAGGCACGCTGAAACCCCTCAGGTTCGCTGCATCCGCAGAACCCACCGACTCGCTGATGAATATAAAATCGTATCCGCCGTCCCTGATGGTCGTGGTGTCGATCGCCGGAGACGTACCCTTGATGTTGTCCACGTCCTCGAGCGTCACGTCGTACTGGGTCTTCATCCACTCGATCAGCTCGGTGTCCGTGGCATGACCCGGGTCGGGATCCTCGGACAGAAACAGGCATTTCTTCGCGGCCGGGGTGGTGTACCCGGTGTACATCGCCAGTATATTTTCCGGGCTCATGGCGTAATTGTAAATCGAAAACTCGTCTATGATACCCTTGAATTTATTGGCCTGCACGGCGCTGTTGCCGATGACCAGCGGCAGATCGCTGCCCACGTTCGTGGCGCAGTCCGTCATGGCCGCCACGCGCACGCCGTTGATGTACAACTTCACGGAATCCTGCGTCAAATCACGCACGCCGACGAAATGAATCCACTGGTCTGCCGTGATCGTCGTCGGCAGCTTGTAGCCGACCTGCACCTTCCCGGCCACATTCTTCTGGTCCGTGAAAGCGCCCGTTTTAATCCCGCCGTTGTCGTCGATCGTGAAACGGATTTCACCGGTCTTGATTTCCGCTCCCCACCAGGTGCCGTACCATTTCGGCGATTTCGTGGTGTCAAAGCCGCTGTGCCCCTTGATGAACAGCTGCTGGCTCTGGGCGGGATCGGTCTTGATCAGGCACGACACCGTCATGCTCGTGTTGTTGAGCTTGATGGTTGCATTGTCGGGCACCGTGACCATGGCCGAGTCGTTCTCGGCCGCGAAATTGAGGGCGTTGCCCTTCAATCCGGCCGTCCAGGCCGCGTCCGTCATTTTCACGAGCGTGCCGTTGGACATGCCCATGAAGTCCGCCGCCGTTTTGCCTGACGTTTCGTCGAGCTTCCACTGGGCCGCGGGTTCGTCGCCTGCCATGGCCTGAACCGGCAGAAAGGCACAGAACAACACGGTCAGGGCCAGCCATGCGGCGCCCGTTACCAGTAACTCTTTGCGCTTCATTTTCTCCTCCTCGATATTCATGATTAAAAGGTGAATGTAAACCGCCATACCGTTGTTGTTTCACGCCTCTTCCGGCTGCAGCTTCTGGATGACCTGGGCCAGCTGCGGTTTGCTGATCGGCTTCAGCAGGTAGTCCACCGGATCGTATTTCCGGGCTGTTTCCATGTATTGGTTGAACGCGGAAATGAACACGACCTTGAAGGCCCGGCCGGTCCGATTCAACAGTTCGAAACCCGTTTTGCCGGGCATTTGTATGTCAAGAAATACGGCGTCGGGTTTCTCATGGTCGATCAGCTTTTCGGCGTCTTCCACGCTGCCCGCTTCGCCCACCACGCGTATATGACTGTACTGCGTCAGCAGGTCCCTCAATTCGGACCGGATCAGCCATTCATCATCGACAATCAGGACTTTAAAGGTGCTCATGGCAGGTCTAATAAGATGAAGATTTTTGTGAATTTCAACCGTTTTTACGTGAACGGTGAATTGCGCATGTAAACGGCCAAACCGGCGGCTCCACCCCATTTCATCCGGGCGCAAAAAATAGGCCGGAAGCGTCATCCGCTCTCCGGCCGGTCGAAAACCCTGATAAAAAATGAACTATCGTTCGATATGAAAGACTTCCTTGATCTCCTTCGAAACGGGGCTGTTGTCGGGGTTGGAAGGCATGATATCCTTCATATAGGCCCACCACTTTGTGCACACGTCGGTCTGCGCCACGGCGTCCCATTGGGCCTGATCCTTGAATTCGACGTATGCGAACGTTTGTTTGGTATCCTCATCGAGAAAGATGGTATACGTCACCACGCCGTGCTCTTTCAGTGTCGCCTCGAGCTCCGGCCAGATCGGATTGTGGCGCCTCTGGTATTCGGCCTCCTGGCCGGAATTCACGCTCATGATGAAGGCCTTGCGCACCGCCTTCGTTCGTTCAGCGGCGGCGTCGGGCTTTGGCGCGCAAACTGCGGACAGCAGCGTGATGGCCAGAACGGCCGTGATTCCCATG
>JBFZEN010000054.1:0-3353 GCA_041306805.1 bacterium | reverse complement strand
AACGGTACCTCGCGCGGATACGCCCCGAATACAGGCGCCGGGCCGCGGCCATGCTGCACAGCCTCTCGAGCCATATGCCTGATGGCGTTTCATGGACGAAACCCAGGGGCGGGTTCTACGTTTGGGTCACCCTGCCAAAGCACGTAGACGCGACGGACGTGTTGAAAGCCTCACTGCAGCGGGGCGCCGTGATCGTCGTCGGAAAGACATTCGACCCCAGAGGAAAGCAGAACAGGTGCATGAGACTGGCGTTTTCGCACGCACCCGAGGAGAAGATTGAAGAAGGGGTAAAGATCATAGCAGACGTCCTGAAGCGTTTCATCCAATAGGGATTCGGGGTTTGGGGATTGGGAATCGGTTCGGGGTGCTGGGTTCTGGGTACTGCGGATTTAACCGAATACCGAGTACCGAGAACCCCGAACCCTTCTTTTCAAACTCGGGCCATTGAAATCAAGCCTGGGAGGAAGAATGACCAACGTAAGCGCGGCCGTCGCGGCGGCGATGATACAGGCTGTCAAGGCTTCAGGTCCTTCCGGAAACCTCGTTTCCTCCAGGACCTCCGGTCCAGCTGAGAAGAGCTGGACCGGAGACCCCCAATTTCATACTAGATGCTAAGGAGAATACGATGGCGGATCAGGACGAGAAAACGACAGCTCTGTTCATGCAGCTGGTGCTGACCTTCCAGATGGCGGCCTGGCAGCAATTGGGAAAAATCAAAAGTCCCGTCACGGACCAGATCGAAAAGAACCTCGAACAGGCCCGTTATTCCATCGACATGCTGGAAGCCATTCGCAGGAAAACGACCGGGAACCTGGGCGACGCTGAAAAACGCCTGCTTGATCATGCCATCAGCGAACTCCAGCTGAACTACGTGGACGAGGCGCGGAAAGAGAAAAAAGAAGAGGAAACCAAGAAGGAAAATCCGGAAGCCGGGAAGAAAGGCGAAGACAAGGACGCTGAGGATAATAAGCCTCAGTAAAACAGAACATTCACCATGGAAGCGGGCACGACCTTTCGCAAATTCATATATTCCTTGATTTTATTAATTTTTTCAATTAACTTCTTTTGATTATACAATCATGTTGACTCATTATAACCATTATTTTTTATTGAGGTTATAACGTTCAATAGGTCCCATTTTTCGACCTATTGGATGTTTTTTGTCGCGTCGTTATCGGGTCTCCGCGGACGGGTTCCATTGCCATTTTAAGGGAACAAGTACCGTCCGGGCGGGATTAATTAGATACAACCCAGACCATGGCGTCATTGATCTCGAAACTCCATGCTTCGCATGGAGTTTCGAGATCGGAAACTAATCGGCGCTGTTGCGCCTTCTTTTGTCATCGGCGCAAGGCCGGAAACAGGCCTTCGGCCGATTCCAAAAGCCACCCGCTTCGCGGGTGGTCGCTTACTCATTTATCGATGGAGGAGTTGAATGGATTCGGTTCCAAACGGCATCAACAGGAAAATCCACATCCTGACCGGCGTGCTCGTTTTTCTCGCCTCTTTCTTCATGTATTACAGAACCATGGCTCCCACCACGTCGTACTGGGACTGCGGGGAGTTCATCGCCTGCTCACAAACTCTCAGCGTGATGCACCCGCCCGGCGCGCCTCTGTACCTGTTGATCGGGCGCATCATGACGCTTCTTCCTTTTTTCAAGGACATCGCCGTGCGCGTCAACATTTTCTCGGTGCTCATCAGCGCCCTCTCCGTTCTGTTCACTTATCTCGTCATCGTCCAGCTGGTGCGGCGTTACCGCGGCGAGGCCAAGTGCTGGGATGACAGACTGATTCTCTATTTCTCCGGCGCGCTGGGCGCGCTGGCATTCGCTTTTACAGACAGCTTCTGGTTCAACGCCGTCGAAGCCGAGGTGTACGCCTTCTCGATGTTCTTCACGGCCGTGGTCGTCTGGCTGGCGCTGTACTGGGAGGAGCGTTCCGAAAAACCGAACAGCCTCATCCATATTTTTCTGATCTTCTATCTGTTCGGCCTGGCCCTGAGCGTGCATTTGCTCAACCTGCTGGTTTTCCCGTTCGTTCTGCTCATTGCCTATTTCCACCAGAACCAGACGGTGCGCCGCTTTCTGATGCTGCTGTTTGTCCAGATGGCGGTTCCCATGGCGCTTTATTTTCTCGCCTTCCAGTTCAACCCCGATACCATGTCCTACAACGAGATGATCGCGCACCAGGCCAAGGCCGGCCGGTTTCTCATGATATGCGGTCTGGTTTGGACGGCGATCACGCTCTGGTACATGTACAGAAAAGACAGAAAAGTCTTCGCCATCTGGTGGATCGTTCCGGCGGTGGCCGTGTTCGCCTACACCTCGTACCTCATGATTTACATGCGCGCCAAGCTGCATCCCCCCATCAACGAGAACGACCCGTCCACGTGGAAGGGCATGATGGATTATCTGAGCCGGAAACAGTACGGTGAGGACAGCATGGTGCTGACATTCCTGTACCGCAAGGCCGAATTCTGGCGCTACCAGATCCAGATGATGTACACGCGTTATTTCGGATGGCAGTTCATCGGCCGGGGCCTGACGCTCGACAACCAGGACCGCATCATCGAACTCATCAGCTTCAAGGGACTGTACGGCCTGCCCTTTCTGGTGGGGCTCTGGGGCATGGTGCACCATTTCGCCAAAGACTGGAAACGCGCGCTCGCCGTTCTCGTGCTGTTCATCATGACCGGCTACGCCATCCTCATTTACCTCAACCAGCCCGATCCCCAGCCGCGTGAAAGGGACTACTCTTACGTGGGGTCCTTTTTCGCATTCACCCTTTGGATCGGCATAGGCGCCGCCGCCCTGCTCGAGCAGGTCGGAAGCCTGTTCAGGAAAAAAGCCGTCCTGAAAAAGGCCGCCGCCCTTCTCACCGCCCTCATTCTGCTGGTTATCGTTCCTGTGAATCTCGTCGCCTTCAATTTCCATTCGCACGACCGGTCCGGCAATTATGTCGCCTACGATTACTCATACAACATCCTTCAAACCTGCGAACCCGACGGCATTATCTTCACCAACGGCGACAACGACACGTTCCCGCTCTGGTTTCTGCAGGAAGTGTACGGTGTGCGGAAGGACGTGCGGCTCGTCAACCTGTCGCTTCTCAACACGTCGTGGTACATCAAACAGCTGCGCGACATCGAACCCAAGGTGCCGATTTCGCTGAGCGACGCCCAGATCGAGAACATCATGCCCATGCAATGGGACGCCCGGGACGTCAGTCTTCCCGTTCCCGAACGGCTCCAGAAAGAACTGCGCGCGAAAATGGGGAAAACCGCCGAGGGAAGGGTGAAGGATCGCATCACGTTCACGGTCAAGCCGACGTTCAAGGCCGGCGGCAACGGAG
>JBFZEN010000053.1:0-5245 GCA_041306805.1 bacterium | reverse complement strand
GTTTCCCGCCAAAGATGCCGAAGCTTTCATGGAGAGCCTGTAGGCGCAGATTTGAACGAGCGGACCGAACGGATGCTAAAAAAAATTTTTTCTTGCAAAATCCAATATTTATATATATATTGACTCTTCAAGAGTGGGTTTAAAAACCCACTTTTTTTATGGAAAAACAGCACCCCATGGAATCCATCGAGGAACGGCTGAAAGAATTGGCCGGAAGCGTTTTCGCGTCGCAGGGGTTCGAACTGATCGACGCATCCGTCAAAGGCGGCGGAGGCAGGCGCCTTCTGCAATTGGTCGCCGACCGCGAAGGGGGCATCACGGTCGATGATTGCTCCCGTTTGAGCCATGCGCTTTCATCATTGCTCGATCAGGACGGGCTGTTCGATAGTCCCTACCGCCTGGAGATTTCGTCGCCGGGACTCGACCGCCCGCTTCGGAGCGAGGGCGATTTCAAGAGGGTGCTGGGCAGGGACGTCCGCGTCGAGACGACTGAAAAAAAACAGGCGATCGGACGCCTGAGTCGCGTTGATCAAGGCCGCATCTGGATCGAAACGGAGGACGGAACCGTGGACTTGCCGCTTCCATCCGTGGTCAATGCAAAAATCAAGTTGAAATGGTGAGGAGGCTGACCCTTCCATGAACATCGACATCGTTGAAGCCATATCGCAGATTTCAAAGGAACGCAACATCAAACGCGAAGCGCTGAGTGAGATCATTCAGTCCATCTTCCTTTCCATGATCAAGCGGAAATACGACACCTCCGACAATTTTGAGATTTTCGTCAACATGGACAAGGGGGAAGTGGAGATCTACCAGACGAAAAAGATCGTGGAAGAGGTCGAAGACCCGATCACC
This sequence comes from bacterium, assembly GCA_041306805.1. GTDB lineage: Bacteria > Zhuqueibacterota > QNDG01 > QNDG01 > DTFT01 > JBFZEN01. Next base: position 4,390 of record JBFZEN010000053.1, on the reverse strand, counting down.
GAGATCCAGATCGACAAGGCCAAGGAAGTCGAACCAGACCTGGAACTGGGCGATGATTTCGTCGAGATCGTCGATCCCTCCACTTTCGGCAGACGGCTGATCACGTCGGCCAAGCAGACGCTCATGCAGAAGATACGCGAGGCCGAAAAGGAAGTGCTGTTCAACGAATTCAAGGACCGAATCGGCGAGGTCATTGTCGGAGAAGTCAGGCAGATCAACCGCGATGAAATTCTGGTCTCGGTGGATCACATGGAGGTCAACCTTCCGCGCGCGGAACAGATACACAACGAGCGCCTTCATCGCGGCGACACGGTACGCGCCGTGATCAAAGCCGTCGAGCAGACCAGCCGCGGCCCCGAAGTGGTCGTGTCGCGAACCGATTCCAAATTTCTGATACGGCTGTTCGAAATCGAGGTTCCGGAAATATACGACGGGGTCATTGAAATCAAGGGTGTGGCGCGTTTTCCCGGCGAACGTGCAAAAGTGGCGGTCTATTCAAACGACAAGCGCATCGATGCGGTGGGGGCCTGCGTCGGGCTGAAAGGCGTGCGTATTCAAGCCGTGGTCAAGGAACTCAACAACGAAAAAATCGACGTCATCAACTGGAGCAGCGAACCCGCCATTTTCATCAACCGGTCGCTTTCACCGGCCAAGCCGGCCAAGGTCATCGTGGACGAAGAAAACAAGAAAGTGGAAGCCGTGATTCCAGACGACCAGATTTCACTGGCCATCGGAAAGGGCGGTCAGAACCGCCAGCTGGCTTCCATGCTGACCGGGTACGAAATCACCACCGTCAAACAGTCGGAATGGGAAATGGCCCAGATCAAGGAAGAGCGCATGCCGCTTTCGCAGATCACGGGGCTGTCGAAGACCACCACCGAAAAACTCGTCGCAGCCGGCTATGAGAGCGTGGAAGACGTGCTTGAAGCGGGCAGGGAAACCATGATGCAGCTCAAGGGATTCGGCGAGAAAACGGTTGATAAATTGTTCGAGAACATCGACGCCTACAGCAGGGAAAATCCGGCCGAGGCGCCGCCGCAGGAGGCCGGGGCGGCGGGCGCCGTCGTTCCCGGATCGGAAACGGTCCAAACCGAGGCGCCGGCAGCGGATTCCGCCGCGCCGGAAAGCAGCCCGTCCCCGGAACCGGGCGGAGAGAACCCCAACCCTAACGGCAGCGGAGAACCACGTTGACTGAAGACCTGAAACAGGCAGACAATTCAAAAAAGAAGCGCGTTTACCAGGTCGCGAAGGATTTCCACATATCCAACGAGGCCATGATCGAGTTTCTGCACGGCCACCACTTCAAGGTCCGAAATCACATGGCCCTCGTGACCGACCCCATGCTCGAGCTGCTGAACAAGAATTTTCACAAGCCCGAAACCGAAGTTGAAAAAGAACCCGACTTCCGCAAGAAAATCCAGGAGAAACGCAAGGAAGAGGAAGCCCACAAACACGCGATTGAGCAGGAAATCAAGGAGGTCCTCGAGCTTTCCAAGGCCGACATGCCTCCCGTCGAAACCGAGACGAAAAAAACGGCCGCCCAAAAAGCCGAAGCCAAGAAAAAAACCGAAGCCGAGAAACCCAAGTCCGAGGCGCCTCAGGAAGCCAAACCCGAGGAAGCCAAACCGGCCAAGGGCGCCAAACTGCCCGTGATTCAATTGCCCGTCCGCGGCGACACGGCAAAAGACAAGAAAGGTCTCAAGCCGCCGGAAAAGAAGGCGCCGCTGCGGGTCTGGGAGACGAGTGAACTGGAGGAAGCCGAAGTCCGGGACGGACGGAGGCCCAAAAAAGGGAAAAAACCGGAAACGGCACCGGCCTTCGATGCGGGCGTGGGGCACAGGCGGAAGAAGAAAAAGAAGCGTAAAAAAACCGGCGTCAAGATAGACGAGAAGGAAATCGAGGCCTCGATCCGTGAAACCCTGGCCAAGATGGGGGAGACGGGCAAGAAGAAGCGCCACAAGAAAATCATCAAGGAAACCGGCGAGGAAATCGAGGTCATCGAAGAGGAGAATGTCGTTCAGACCACCGAGTTCGTGACCGCCGGCGAACTGGCCAATCTCATGGACGTTCAGTCCAACGAGGTCATCAAGGCCTGCCTGGGGCTCGGGCTGATGGTTTCCATCAATCAGCGCCTCGACAAGGACACCATCCTGATGGTGGCCGATGAATTCGGATTCACCGTGAAGTTTCTCACCGAATACGGCGAAGAACAGTACAGCGGCAAAACCGAAGAGGTCGAGGTCGAAGACCCGTCGCTGCTGGTGTTCCGTCCTCCCGTCGTGACCATCATGGGGCACGTGGACCATGGAAAGACGTCCCTGCTCGACACCATCCGCAAGAGCAACATCATCGGCGGCGAATCGGGGGGCATCACGCAGCACATCGGCGCCTACGATGTGGTGTTCAAGGATAAGCGGATCACCTTTCTCGACACGCCGGGCCATGAGGCGTTTACCGCCATGCGCGCGCGGGGCGCCCAGGTGACGGACATCGTGGTCCTGGTCGTGGCCGCCGACGACGCCGTCATGCCCCAGACCATCGAAGCCATCAACCACGCCAAAGCGGCCGGCGTTCCCATCGTCGTGGCCATCAACAAAATCGATCGTCCCGGCGCCAATGTGGACATGATAAAAAAACAACTTTCGGAACACGACGTGCTGATCGAGGAATGGGGAGGCAAGTCGCAGTGCGCCCCCATCTCGGCCAAAACCGGACAGGGCGTGGACCACCTGCTTGAATTGATTCTGATCGAGGCCGAGGTGCTCGACCTCAAGGCCAATCCGGACTCGCTGGCCAAGGGCGTGCTGATCGAGGTCAAGCTCGACAGGGGCCGTGGCGTGGTCGGGACCGTTCTGATCCAGAAGGGCCTTCTGCGTATCGGGGATCCGTTCATCGCCGGCGCCTACCACGGACGCGTGAGGGCGCTGTTCGACGAAAGAAACCGTCCCGTCAAGGAAGCGACGGTCTCGATGCCCGTTCAGGTGCTCGGATTCACGGGCGTGCCCCAGGCGGGCGACCAGCTCGTGGTGGTCGAGTCTGAGCAGGAAGCGCGCGACGTGGCACAAAAACGCCAGCAGCTGAAGCGCGAACAGAGTTTCAGGCAGATCCGACGGCTGACGCTCGATCAGATCTCCAAGCGCATCGCCGAGGGAGAGGTGAAGGAACTGTCCGTCATCATCAAGGCGGATGTGGACGGATCGGCGCAGGCTCTGAGCGACGAATTGATGAAATTGAAGACCGAGGCGGTGTCGGTGCGCATCATCCACAAGGGTGTCGGCGACATCACCGAATCGGACGTGCTTCTGGCGGAAGCATCGCAGGCCGTCATCCTCGGTTTTCACGTTCCGGCAACGGCGAAGGCGAAAGAGCTCGCCAAAAGCGAGGACGTGGACATCCGCCTCTACAAGGTCATCTACGACGTGGTCAACGACGTCAAGCTGGCCCTGGCCGGGCTGCTGGAACCCATTTTCAACGAAGAAGTGGTAGGAACGGTCGAGGTGCGCAACCTGTTCCAGGCGTCCAAGGTGGGCGTCATCGCGGGCTGCTATGTGCTGACCGGGAAAATGACCCGCAGCAGCAGCGTGCGCGTGATGCGGAACGGCAAGTCTCTCTACGAGGGCAAAATATCGTCGCTGAAACGGTTCAAGGACGACGCCCGCGAAGTCCTGGCCGGTTTCGAATGCGGGGTGACCATGGACGGGTTCGGCGACCTTCAGGTCGGCGACACGCTCGAGGCTTTCCAGATCGTGGAAACGGCGCGGACGCTGTAGGCGATGCTGGTCGGAACCCTGCAGGTCGAATTTCTTCTGACGGCCGCCTTTTCGCTCAAGGAGAAACGGTTCGTTCTGCAGAGCCTGAAGTCGAAGATACAGAACCGGTTCAACGTGTCGGTGGCCGAGATTGATTTTCAGGACAAGTGGCAGAGATCGACCATCGGCGTGGCCTGCGTGTCGTCCGATCAAAAAATCATTGAATCGACGCTGACCCGCGTATTGGAGCTGTTTTTCGCCGAAGACCGGATCGAAGTGCTTGACCAGTTGAAAGAAATATTCTGATGCAGTCCATCCGGCGCGAAAAGGTGGCGGACATGCTGGTCGCCGAGATCAGCGATATCCTCCGCACCCGGGTCAAGGATCCCCGGCTCGGTTTCGTCACCATCACCGACGTCGAGATGACAAAGGACCTGCGGATCGCCAAGGTGTTTTTCAGCGTGCTGGGGAACGAAACCCAGCGGGCCGATTCGATCAAGGCGCTGGAGAGCGCCAAATTATTCATCCAGGCCGAAGTGGGTTCGCGGATCCGGATCAAGTTTCTGCCCCTGCTGATTTTCCGCCTCGACACGAGCGTCGAATACGGCGCGCGCATCGAGACATTGATTGCGCAGATCCAT
>JBFZEN010000052.1:0-3088 GCA_041306805.1 bacterium | reverse complement strand
GGCCGACAGACATCCGGCGAGGGCTCCGGCGAGCACATCGGTCGGAAAATGCCGCCTTGCCGCGACGCGCAGCATTCCCGTCGACGCGGCCAAAGCCATGCCTGCCGCCCATATCCGGTTTTTTTGGCCGGGCTGGAAATGAGACTCATTCAGAAGAAGGCCGGCCAGCATTGCATTGGCAAAGGCCATCGAGGCGTGGGAGGAAAAAAACGAGTGAAACGAATCGGCATCCGGGCGTTTTTCCGGACGGCATGGAATGTCATACGCGGAGGGCCTGGGCCGGCGAAACGCGGCCTTCGAGAACAGAGCCGCGCCCTGGGCGATGAAATGCGATTCGACAAGCGCGGTCCAGGCCGCCTTCCTGTCTCCGGACGACCGCATGCCGGATATGGACGCCGCGGGAACGGCGAAGCTTGCAGCCAAAGCCAGATGGCTCATTCCGGCCGCGCCATTGACATGGAAATGCAAAGCGGGTTTATCCGCGCAAAAAACACGGCCGGGCTGAAGGAACCGGCCGTCCTGAGGTCCGGCCCCTGCAAAATAGGCCGTTCCGGCTATCAATACGGCGGCGGAAAAACAAAAAACAGCAGGTTCCCTTGAATTATCGATTGCGGATAAATCGGCGTAAATAATTATTAAAATTGGGATTATCGGCTTTATTCTATTCATCGTAAAAATTTCTAAAATCCGGGAACCAAAAACAGGGAACTTTCGTAACATATATTGAAATCTCTCTCCCTCCCAAGGACAGGCCGGATGGCTATTAAACCTTTCGGCCTGTCCGTTTTTTTGCCGCCCCTCCCCGCTTTTCCCGGCCTCTCTTTCAGCCTGAGAAAGCGGAATGGAATACCGCCTCTTCTGTATCTACCCTTTCAGCGCCACCATCAGGATGATGATCAGCAGAAAAACGGCTTCGATGAATATGCCCACGATGACGAACCGGTAGCGTGTGGATTTGGTGGGCTTCCATTCGGCGCCGAAGGCGAATTTCTCGGAGAACGCCTTGAATTGAATGCCCAATTCCGGCTTCAGCACCAGCATGGTGAGTATCAGCGCCATCAGCAGTATGATGATCCACAAGGGCATCATGTTTCCCTCCCGTTTCGATGGTTGACGGATTCCGTGATCATGGTCCAGCCTCTCCTGCGGCACTCCTTCCTGAGCGCCCAGTCGGGATTCATGGCGACCGGGTGCCTGAACAGCGAAAGGAGCGGCACATCCGCCCAGCTGTCCGCGAAGGCGGTGGATTCGTCGAACCGGACCGGACGGCCGTCGAGTATTTTTTTCAGCGCCGTGATTTTATCGCGGTGAAACGGATAGACGCCGAACGTCCTCCCGGTGAATTTGCCGTCCACGGTTGAAACCTGCGTGCCCAGGCCCGCGTCGGCGTTGAGAGCCTCGATCAAAAAATCGAGAACAAAATCAAGCGTCCCTGAAATCAGGACGATGCCGTATCCTTCTTCTTTCAGTCGGCGCACGCGCTCGAGCAGTTTTCGCGAAAGCAGCGGTTTCAGCCGCAATCGGAAAAATTCGGGCAGCAGCCCCCGGACGAAACGGGCATCCATGCCGTACAGATAGAATTTGTTCCGCAGCACCGCTTCCTTCAATCCCAGGGGCATGAGGCGCGGTATCCATGCGAAGGCCCTGATCAGGTTCGCGGAAGGAAGAAGCCTTTTTTTCAACAGGAACCGCACCAGCTGGATTTCAACCGACGTGCCCAGCAGGAGCGTGCGGTCCACGTCGAAAACGGCGATCCGCGTCATGGGGCCCCGGAAAACCTTCATGCAATCTCGTTTTCCTTCGACAGGGAGGCCATGAGCCTGTCTCTGTCCACGGGAACCACGCCGACTTCGCCGCACACGATGCCGGCCGCGTGGTTCGCCACGAAGGCGGCTTCCCTGAAATCGGCGCCCGCCGAAAGCGCCGCGGCCATGGCGGCGATGACCGTGTCGCCGGCGCCGGACACGTCGTGCACGCGCTGGGCCTGGGTCGGAATGCGGTAGACGGGTTTGCCCGCCTCCATCAGCATCATGCCTTCCTCGCCGAGCGTGATGAGAACGGCCCCGCATTCGAGTTTTTCGAGAAGCTTCTGCCCCGCTTTTTCGAGCGCTTCGGGCGAATCGAGCCTGAGACCGAGAATGTCGGCCGTTTCCTTGCGGTTGGGCTTGAACAGCGTGACGCCCCTGTAACAGAAAAAATGGTCGAATTTGGGATCGACAAGCACGGGCTTGTCCCCGCGCCTGGCCGTTTCGATGACCGCATCGATGAGATGGGGCACCAGAAGCCCCTTGTTGTAATCCTCGAGAATGATTGCGTCCACGGTATCGAGGCGCGATTCGATGAAATCGACGACGCGCTCCTGCAGCTTCTTGGAAATGCCGTTCCTGATCTCGCGGTCCGTCCTGACCACATGCTGGTGATGCGCGATGACGCGCGTTTTCACCGTGGTCGGCCGTTCCGGATCGACCAGCAGGCCGTCGGTGGAAAAACCCTTTTCCAGGAACAGCTGTTTGAGCATCGATCCGCCGTGGTCGTCGCCGATGACTCCGACCGGGACGACCCCGGCCCCGAGCGAGGCCACGTTGCACGAGACGTTGGCCGCCCCGCCGAACCGGTACGATTCCGATTCGATTTCCACGACAGGAACGGGAGCCTCGGGGGACATGCGAGAGACCCTGCCCCAGAGATACTGGTCGAGCATCATGTCGCCGACGACCATGACGGACCGTTCGGAGATGGACGTGAAAAGCTGCTGGACTCTTTTTATATCCATTCGGTTCATGGGTGTTCCTTTGACGGAGACGGGGACAGGGACGCCTTCAGCCAGCCGAGGTAATCGGCCGAACCCCGGGCGATGGGAATGGAAACGATTTCGGGAACGTCGTAACTGTGCAGCGAACGGATGCGCGCGGCCGCCGCATCGAACAGGTCAGCCCGGCTCTTGATGAGAAGAAGCCACTCCGGTTCGTCGCAGAGCCTGCCCTGCCAGATATAGATGGATTCCAGCCCCGCGACGATCTGGACGCAGGCGGCCAGTTTTTCTTCGACCAGGGACGATCCGATGCGTCCGGCTTCCTCCTTCGAGGAA
>JBFZEN010000051.1:0-3089 GCA_041306805.1 bacterium | reverse complement strand
GGAGTTTCGTGGTCGGCGACCAATGCATCGGAGCCATATACCGCACTTCCCCGCACTGGATCACCAACACCGCCCGCGGCGGGCTGGCCACAAATTGCCCCTTGAACGACGGGCTCAAGGACATTTCAATCAGGGCGGCCAAGGCCGTGGGCGGAGGCATCGTGGCCATCGACCTGTTCGAGACGGAAAAGGGCCTGCTTATCAACGAAGTCAATTACACCATGGAGTTCAAAAATTCGATCAAGCCGACCGGTGTGAACATTCCCGCCAAGATCGTGGACTATGCCGTCCGGGCGGGCCGGGGGGAATTCGATGGCCGGTAAGATTCGCTGCTCCATCGTCGGAGGATCGGGATACGCGGGCGGAGACCTGCTCCGCCTTCTCCTGGCGCACCCGGATGCCGAAGTCCGCGAGGTCACGTCCGAACGATTCGTCGGGAAATACGTGCATGCGCTCCATCCCAATCTGCGCAAACAGACTCTGCTGAAATTCGTATCGCAGGAGGAGCTTCAACCCTGCGACCTGCTCTTCCTCTGCCTGCCCCACGGATCGGCCATGGGCAAGATAGACCGGTTCGCCGGCCTCGCCCCCAAAATCATCGACCTGTCCGCCGATTTCAGGCTGAAGAACGCCGGTGATTACGACGTGTGGTACGGGCACCGGCATGAACGCCCCGAACTTCTCGACAAATTCGCCTACGGTATTTGTGAACTCCACAGGGAAGAAATACGCGGCGCAAAATGGGTTTCGAGCGCCGGCTGCAACGCCACTGCTGTCATACTGGGACTGTACCCCCTGTTCAAGAACGGCCTGGCCGATCTGGAAAGAACGGTGGTGGAAGTCAAGGCGGGTTCCAGCGAGGGTGGAAATTCGGCTACCGAGGCGTCGCACCACCCCGAACGCGCCGGCTGCGTGCGGTCGTACCGCCCCACCGGCCACAGACACGTGGCCGAAATGCTGCAGGAACTGGGATTCGGCAAAGACATCCACATCCATTTCTCGGCCACATCGATCGATATGGTGCGCGGCATTCTGGCCACCTGCCACGTTTTTTTGAACAGGGACATGGACGAGAAGGCAATCTGGAAACTCTACCGCGAAGCCTACGGCGGCGAGCCCTTCATCCGCATCGTGAAGGAAAGGGAGGGAAATTACCGCTACCCCGAACCCAAATTATTGTCGGGTACGAATTTCTGCGACATCGGATTCGAAAAGGATCCCCGCTCGAACCGCGTGGTGGTGGTGAGCGCCATCGACAACCTCATGAAGGGCGCGGCCGGCCAGGCCGTCCAGGCGTTCAACATCATGCACGGGTTCGAGGAAAAAACGGGATTGGAGTTTGCCGGATTGCATCCGGTCTAATCGAGCAGGCTGAAGGCGAACCACAGCATCGGCGCCTGGCCGTGCAAATCCCCCGTGATTCTCGGGCGGTTCAGATAATGATTGACGTCGTCGCTCTTGCCCGTCCCCGCGCAGACATCCGATATCTTTCCATCCCCATTCACATGGTCAACCAGGGCCAGCCAGGCCTTCCTGCAGGCGGGAGCATAGGTCGCCTTGGGCAGAATTCCCTTCCTGACGCCGACTGTCATCGCATAGCCGAACATGGCCGTGGATGACGTCTCTTCCCACGATTCCTCCTTGTCGATCAACTGCCTCCACATGCCGCTGCCTGACTGGTGGCTGAGCAAAGCCCGCATCATACGGACGTATCCGTCCAGAATGGCCTGATACCGGGCATGGTTTTGGGGAAGCTCCATTAACAGCTCGGCCAACCCCGCCGCCACCCAGCCGTTGCCCCTCCCCCAGAAAAACGGTGCGTCGGCCCCATGGTGGAACAGGCCGTTGGGCTGCTGCAGTTTCTTCAGGTAGGCCTCCGTTTCCAGGGCCGCCCGGTCGAGGTACAGTTTTTTCCCGGTCGCGCGGTACGCCTGAACCTGCAGGCTTCCTATCATCCAGACGTCGTCTATCCAGTATCTCGTCTGGACCGTCAGTCCGTCGGGCAGGGGATTTTCCCATTGCCCGTCGGCCAATTCCATGCCCTGTTTGAAGAAGGCACTGTCTCCGGTCTGCCTGAACAGTTCCAGCGGCAGTATTCCGTACACATTCACGTCGACGTGATTCGCCGTGTTGACAAAGCCCCCGTCAATCACCCTTCTATAACGTTTTGACAGCTGGAAAACGGCGGACGAATCCTTCATCAAACCGGCCAGGCGCGCCGCGCCGAAACCGGCGCACGCCTCGGCATAGTGCACGGCTTCGCAGGTTTCGTTCTTGTACATCATGAACCCGTCCCTCGCGAGCAGATCGAGGGTAATTCGGTTCCCTGTCCTTTCGGGGGATTGGTTTTCCGCCCAGAAAGCATCGATTTGATTCCACGACAAGGCGGCCTTAGGATGACATGATAAAAAACATGCCGCTATGCCTGTGATCAATACCAGAAAAGCGGATCGGACCGATGAATGAATGCTTTTCATGCCTGTCCCGTCTTCCTTTTTCCGTATTCCGTCCTTACGACGGTCTTCACGTTTCCCCTGGGATTGAAATCTCCCGTCACCTCCATCCAACGCGGACGGACCAGCGCGACCAGGTCGTCAAGTATCTTGTTGACCACGGCCTCGTGGAAATGGCTCTGGTCCCTGAACCGGTTGATATAGAGCTTCAGGGATTTCAACTCGACGATTTTTTTGCCGGGAATATACCTGACATGAATGGAAGCGAAATCCGGGTAGCCCGTGATCGGGCACAGGCAGGTGAATTCGGGCAGGGTGATGGACACCTCGTAATCCCTGTCCGGATACCGGTTCGGCACCGCGGCCAGTTTGGCGTCGCGTATGGCGATCTGTCCATTTTTTAAATTTTTATCCATCATCATTCCTTTTAAATGAAACACCGAACACGCCGAATCCACCGAAAAATGCGTCGTCAAGACAAGGTTTTGTTCATCTCACCGGGATTTTCCGTATTCTTTTCTTCGGTGTTCTCGGTGTTTGATCACCATACCCGGTTGGATCAGGCACGCCCGCTTCCCTGAATCCCCTCTTCCGTATCAGGCAGCTGTCGCACCGGCCGCATGCCCGTCCTTTTTT
>JBFZEN010000050.1:0-7206 GCA_041306805.1 bacterium | reverse complement strand
GTACCGGCCGTCCTGCACCTCGAATTCCAGCGTACCGCAGTTTTTACGCAGAATCAGGTCGGCGGTATAGACGCCGTCGCCCGCTTTTTTGTCTCCGAGCGTTCCGTCGTCCGACATCTTCACGGGCACGTCCGTGTAATAGCCCTTGGTTTCGAGAATGGCCCACCGGTATTGGGGCGCGTACGAAAAATTCCCGTGCAGGCACAGGGGCGGCTCGAACCCGCGCAGCGTGCCCGAGTCTATCTCGATCCTGATCTTCACGCGGTTGTCGAGAAAGGCGCTGCAGGGCGCGTCTCTGACCACGCGCGAAAAATCGGGAACCGACGTTTTCGCGAGGGAGAACGCGTGCGGCTGCGGCCTGTTCAGGCGGTGCTGCTCGGCGTAGGCCGCGGCCTCGGCCCGGTCCAGAGATGAAACGTCCGCGTCCGTTTTCAGGGGCGTGTAGTCGCCGGGACTGCGCACGCCGTCCAGCAGTTCATGGCGCCATTTGGCGTAGAAGGCGTCCTGGCGCTTTTCCGTGGCCTCGAACACCCGGTAGGCCTGCAGCATCATGGGGCTGGCCGCGTAACGGCTCAGGTTCACGCCCGTTTTCAATTCATCCGACGGCAAAACGTCGAGCAAGACGCCGTCCACGCGCAGGTCATACCAGCCCGAATCGAGTTCCGCCACCTGAAGCACGTCCCTGTTCCACGACGGTTCGTAACGCACCAGACGCAGCAGAATTTCGCGCACCGAAGGGTAGAGGGGCATGGGAAGCCGCTCGTCGTTCCGCGTGAAACGCAGCAGTCCATTCCCGATGAACAGTTTCGACACCGTGCATCCGGCCACGCTGTCGACCACGCACCTCCCGGCGTCGATTTCGATGCGCATCACCTCTTTCGAAGCCGCCATCCGGTCGAGCAGCCCCAGGCCCATGAACACCTCCCCGTCGATATTGGGATGAATGCCTTCGGAGGTGATCTGGTAATTGCCGTCGACCCCGGCCATATCTTCGATGAGGGCGGTCATGTCGCGGTGCAGGTCGTAGAACGCCGTCGATTTTTCTTCTGCGATCCGCTGAAGGGCCAAGGCGTACCGGCCCAGCACGGGCGGATAGAACGCCCGCGTCAGCTGGTCGGGCGCGGCCAGGCCCTGAACGAAGTCGGTGCGGGGCCGCAGATCATAGGGCGTGGCCGAAATGAGCATCACGCGCGGTTTGGTGCGTTCCTCGAGAATACCGAGCAGGCGGTGCATGCCGTCGACATAGGCGTCCAAAAACGCGGGTTGAAAGGCCTGGTACCGGCCGTCGTTCATCCCGAGCATGACGGTGGCCTTGGTCGGCCTGGCGAGCGAAATGTCGCGCTCGAGGCGGGGAAAATACGAGGCCCGGTCTCCGCCCCATCCGAGATTGACGAAGGTCACGCGCCAGTCCGGAAAATACGTGAGCACATAGTTCTCGACGATGCGCGGGTAAATGCCGTCGTCGGTGATGCTGTCTCCCCAGAACAGCAGTTCGTCCTTGTCTTCGATCCAGAACGGCTGCGATGCCGGAGCCTGCGCCGCCAGACACAGGAGCAGAAAAAGCGCTGTCCATTTTTTCATTTGGATTCTCCCATCATGGCTTCGGCGAAATAATCGGGCGTCAACGGTTCGCCCGTGGCCTTTTTCAGCAGATCGTTCCAGGGCAGGGCGGCGCCCGGGCCGAACAGTTCGCTTCTCAGGTAGGCGCCGACTTCTGATTTTCCCGTATAATCGGCTTCAGTCCAGTCTTTTTGTTTCAGAATGGAACGGGCGATGCGGTGCCTGAGCTGGCAGGCGGCCAGTTCGCCTAGCAGGTAGTTGTGGTAATAGGCGGGGTACTGGGCGAGGTGGATCTTGGCGGCCCAGTCGGGCTTGTTCCTTTTTTCGGGGCGTTTCACGAACTGGTATTTTTCGACCGTGTCCCACCAGAGGCGGTTCAGATCGCGGCCGGGGTTCCGGTACATTTCGCGCTCGAAGTCGAACATGACCATGGACCAGCGGCAGAATATCATGAGCTTTTCGCGCTCCAGCCCGGCGAGGGCGGCGCCAAGGGTTTCCATTTCGTTTTCCCCGGCCCCGGCATTGGCCGCGAGCCAGTCCGCGTTGTCGGCCTGGCGCTCCATCATCTGGGCCACGGCCTCGGTGGTGAGGGCATGGGCCGGTTCGCGGAGCAGAAAGGGAAGGTCGCGCCGGATGTACAGGTCGTACACGCCGTGCCCCAGCTCGTGCAGCAAAGTGCCCGTCCACCAGTGGCTGTCGGTGATGCTCGAGATGACCCGGATGTCGCCGTTGCGGTCGATGTCGGCGCAGAAGGCGTGCTGGTATTTGCCCGGCCTGCCGATCAGGTCGCTTTTGGCTAGAACGGCGTCGCAGGGAAGGCCCATGCTCCGGTAAAAACGGGCCGCGATCGCATTGATTTCCTTTCCCTTGAAATAGACGTCGAGATCGACGCCGCCCGAACTCTGGGGCTCCTGGAAAAACCTGTCCAAATAATGCCAGGGCTGCATCTGATCGGGGCGGATGCCGTATCGCGGCGCCAGGCCGGCGTCGATATCATCCTTCATCCGCCGGAATGATTCGTCGGTCAGCCGCTTCAGCCTGTCGAACACGGCGGCCACCTCGTCCTCGTTCTGCTCGGCGGCGGCCATGGACATGGAGAAATAATTCTCGAAACCGAGGGCCCGGGCGCCCTCGTTCCTGAGCTTGACCATTTCCACGACCATGGGGGCGACGGCTTCGCCCACCTGTTTCGATGCCTCCCAGGCGCTGCGTCTTTCGTCGCTATTCCGGCTGGTGCGCAGGACGGCGACGATGTCGTTGTCGTCCATGGACCGGCCGCCGATTTTTCCGCGGAAGGTGTTGAACGTCTCGGCTATGCGGGCGCCCTTTTCAACGATTTTGCCGAGCAGGACGGTGTCGATCTGGTTGGGCAGATAGGCGTTGATCAAAACGTCGAGCTGCCTGGACAGAAGGGGGTCGGCCGCGGTTTCGGATGACTTCCATTCCTTCAGTTTCGCGAAATCGTCCCTGTTCGAGTAAACCTTCTTGATCCGCATTTCGGCCGCGGATTGCTCGTCGTAGTACTTTTTTTCGCCGGTGACGCTGGCGTTCCATTCGGCCAGATTCCTCGCCTTCAGCAGCGGCTCGACGGTCCGGACGTGGGCGTCGATGAACGATTGGACCGCTTTTTCCGCCGGATTGCGCCTGGCGCACCCGGCGGCCAGAAGGCAGAAAAGAATCGGAAGGCAGTACATTAATTTCATGGCGTCTCCTTCAATATCAAAACATATAACAGCTTGGCTAAGCGAAGAGGACCTTCCATCATAAAGCGGATCAAGTCCGGTTTTCAGGCAACAGCATATGTTGTTATTTCTTTTTCCAGTTTCGGCAGCAGTTCTTCACCCTCGGTTTCAAGATCATAATGCGCCTGCAGATTCATCCAGAATAAGGCGGACATTTTAAAATACCTGGAGAATCTCAATGCCGTATCGGCGGAAATGGACCTTTTTCCGTGTACGATCTCATTGATGCGTCTTGGCGGCACATGGATGTCTTTGGCCAGACGGTATTGCGTGATGCCCATGGGATCGAGGAATTCTTCCTTGAGAATCTCCCCGGGATGTATGGGTGCCATCTTTTTTGCGGCCATTTTAAAACCCCTTAATGATAATCGACGATTTCAACGTTGAATGAATTTCCGTCCCGCCATTTGAAGCATATTCGCCACTGATCATTTATTCGTATGCTGTACTGTCCCTCCCTGTCACCAGGCAATAATTCAAGCCTGTTGCCGGGGGGGATCTTCAATGAGTTCAAATCCGGAGCGGCATCGAGCATCCATAGTTTTCTCATCGATATTCTTTGTATATTTTGAGGCAGTTTTTTTGAATACCCACGTTTATAAACAATCTCCGTTTCTCTGCCTTTAAATGTCTTGATCATGGAATATGATAACACTTCTCGTTATTAATGTCAAGCGTTATTATCCTTGGGCCCGCTTATTGATGGCACGCAAATAATCGGGGATTTTGCATCAGTGATCATTTGGGAAAACACGGCTCCCGCAACGTCCCGCTGTTAGAACGGGTCCCATTCGAGAATGGACACGGGCTGCGGGGCGATGTCCTCCATCGTTTCGGCGTCGCCCTGGCCCACCGCCTGGAAGAACAGGTGCAGCCGGCGGCGGCTTTTCCATACCGCAAAATCGCAGGTCGGCTCCCATTGACCCGCCGGGGAAGGATGGACGTCGAAGATGCGCCACTCCGAGCGCCAGACATCGCGTGAAATCGCGGCCGAAACGCCGCCGCCCCGTTCCGCGTCGCGGAAGACCACGACGACGGCGTCTTCAGGGCCGGCCAAAACGAGGGGACGGGAAACCGGGACGCGCTTGGTGCCGCCGCCGGCCAGCTGAAAGTCGAGCGTCCTCTTGCCGACGGGACTGACGCGCCAGGCCAGGCCGTCGTGCCAGACCAGGCGGAATTGGGGCGCCTTGTCCCCGGCCCCGCGCCAGTACGAGGCTATCAGGGGCCTGTTTTTACCGTCCACCGCCATGGTGGTCTGGTTGATCAAATCGCTGCCCTCGGGGACGGCGCAGGCCTCCTCGACCTTTCTTGACACGAGGGGAAGGCGGCAGGCCAGACCGCTGGAGGTCAGCCATTTTCCGCCCTGGTCCGTCGAGTGCGCGTAGAGTATGTCGTGGTTGGTGGCCACGTCCTGGGTTTCGCGCCAGCACCATGAAATATGCCATCCGCCGTTTTTGTCGACGACAAGGGAATTCACATAGGCATTGCGCTCGCCCTGACCGTCTATCAGGGGGTGCCGCACGGGCGTCCAGTTCCGGTCTTCGAGGTCATACCGGTTGAGCATGACGTTGCCGTTTCCCGAGGCGCCGTCCCTGTAGAGAAAAAGCAGCCCTCCGCCGGGCAGGTTCACGAACTGGGGGTAGGTGACGCATGATTCGTTTCTGCACGTCATGGGAATAGGCGCGCTCAGTTCAAGCGACATGGGATGAATGCCGCGGGCGTAGTTGAGCGGCTGGCCGTGATGGTCCCAGGCCGCGTGCAGAAAACCGTCACCGTCCACGGCGATGGAAATGGCGTTGTGAGCGTCGCGGACGTTTCCCCTGTACGGGGTGCGGAGCATTTTCCATTTGTCCGAACCGAGGCGGCGTTTGGCCAGAATCATCGCGCCGGTCGAATCATAGAAGGCCGCGAACTGCACGCCCCCGCGCGATGTCACGCTGTTCATCCTGAATATGGAGGCATTGACGGACGAACGCGCCCAGCCGGGGGCGATGGGGATGATTTTTACCGTAGACTGCGCTTTCGACGCCGGTTGAACCGTCCACCAGGGGATAATCAAAATAAAAACGCAGGCGCGGACTGGTGATTTCCATCGCAGGCCTTGTCGAAACGGTTTGCACATGGCGTGGCCTTTCTATTCGATTTCTTTTTGAAGGATACCGAAGAACCTTGCTCTTGCCCCGCGTTCCGCCCACGGCTTGTGGCCGCAGCCGTCCAGCAGGATGAAGCGGAAGTGTTTCACCGTGCGAGACAGGGGCAGGCGCACGCCTTCCGCGGGATGCGGGTCGTAGGATCCGTGCACGGCGGTGACCGGGCAGGCGATGGCGCGGCCGAGTTCCAGCAGGCGTCCGGAGGCGCGCATTTCAGCGGCTTCTTTCCACACGCTCAGATGGATGTCCGCCCGGAACGGAAGGATGTCCGACGGTTCCGTTTCTTCCGGAACGGGGTCGACGCTGTCGGTTTTTAGAATCAACGCCTCGAGCCCGGCAAGGCATTTGGTTTTGTCCTGAAGCAGGGGATTCGCGAGCCCGTCCATGATCGATTTGAATTCTTTTCTTTCTCTGACGGAAAGCCGTTCATGCCTGGTTTTCGAGATTTCGGCCGCGTATTCCGGCGTGAAAGGCGCGCCGGAAACCAGAACGAGCTTTTTCACGAGGGCGGGATGCATTGCCGCCAGAATGAAACCCAGCCACGCGCCCCAGGAATGGCCGATCAAAACGACGGGCGGCGTTCCGCGGGTTTCGAGTATCGATTTCAATTCCCCGACCTGGCCGGCCACGGACAGGGCGTTCTGAATCGGCTCCAGAATTCCGCGGAAGGCCGAAAGCGCGCGCGCCACGGGCGCCATGTCGCCCGAAGCGCCCGGGCCGCCGTGGAGAACGGCTACCTGGAAGGGGGGGTGTCCGTATGTTCGATGGGCGGGCATAGGCGAAGCTCATTTTCCAAGTCACCCATACACGGTGATTACCGGAAATTAGCGCGTATCATTCAGTAATGCAAGCGGTAAAATGGGGGAGGACATGCGGGCGCGGAATATTGCGGGATTCGATATGGAATTGCGCCGTGCCGGAAACACTGCGGCCGGAAATCCGTAAAATATTGACGGCGCAGCGCAGCTCAGGAATATTTGAAATAGAGCGGCTGAAATCAGGCCCACGGCCCTCGAAGGCAGACCGGCGGAATTCATCAGCAGGAGGAAAAATGCGGAATTTCATTTCAATACTGATTGTGATTTTACTGATCCTTACACCGCTTTTCGCCCAGGAACTTCGTTATCCGGTCAAGGACTTCCACCATAGAACCATCGAACTCCCGGTTGATTACCAGAATCCCGAAGCGGGCACTTTTCATCAGTACTATCAGCTTGCAAGCAATTTCGACTTTACCAGGCCGACGCTGTTTTTCTTCCAGGATATCGGCCAGCAATATGGCATGCCGGGCGAGGTGGACGGCCTGGCGAAGGAGTATGATTTTTTCGATCATTTCAACGTCGTGACCTACCAGGTCCGGGGAAGGCAATATTCCCATATTGAATTGAAAAATCCGGACGGTTCGGTGAACTGGGAGAAAGCCTGCAGGGTATTGTCATCGGACCGGATCATCGAGGATATCGAGCGGATTCGCAGGGATCTTTTCAAGGACAACCCGGAGACGAAAATCCTTTTGTATGGCCGCTCCGGCGGGGGGTTCCTGATTCAGAGATACCTGGCGAAGTATTCGCGTTTCGCGCGCAGGGCGTTCATCCGTGCGGCGCCCAATTCGATCATCATGAAACAATTGGGGTATCCCGAATCCAGATACTTTTACGGCCTATTGAATGAGACGGACACGACGCTGTACGGGAAACTGAAGATTATTCTCAAGAATGATCTTGTCCCCGACTATCAATTGTTCTGGATATTGA
>JBFZEN010000049.1:0-6972 GCA_041306805.1 bacterium | reverse complement strand
GGTGCCATCGGTTCCCCTGATTCAGTCTTATGATGTAGGTTCCGCTTGGAACCGGCCTTCCCCGGTCGTCCTGGCCGTCCCAGCTCAGGCTGTGCCTTCCCGCGGTGAAAAAACCGTCCATGAGCATGCGGATTTTAACGCCCCTCACGTCGAAAATTTCAAGCCGCGCGGCTCCGCTTTCAGACAGCGCCAGGTTCAGCACGGTGCTGCTGTTGAACGGATTGGGATAGTTGCCCGAAAGGCCGAATGAAATGGAACCGGCCGCGTCCATGACGGCGATGTCCCTGTTCCTCTCCACCGTGGCCTGGTTCAACTGGGCCCTGAGTATCCTGATCATCCGGATATGCTCCGCCGGCCGCCTGACGGCAAACGCCGTCTCGACCAAATCGCCGGTTTTCAACCCGTCGTCCGCGGTGAATCCGCCCAGCTTGAGCAGCCCGTTTTCCGCGTTCTCGAAAACGGTGAATGTCCCCTGCCCGGCGCTTCGGTTTCCGCAGTACGACAAAACGCCGTGATCGTACGATACGGCGAGATCGAACGATAAAAGCGGAACTTCGCGCGACAGGGTAAACGATACGCGCAGGGTGTCCCCTTCCAGAACGGCGTTCGCTTCGAGCGAGGCGGGAAAAGCCGCGTACGGTTTGGACAAACCCGCGGCCCAGCCGCCGTCCACGTCGCCGCGAATCACGGCCACGTAATTCTGCCCGGTCTGGTCGGTTTGAAGGTTGGTGTATTCCCGCTGGGGGGGATCAAAAAACCAGTCCCCGGCCTTGTTCGTTCCGCTTCCCTCCAGATCCACCGCGTAGCGGGCGATCTGCATCGCGTCGTTCATCCCGACGGACGCGTCCCCGTTGATGTCGGCCGCCATCTTCTGGTAGCCGCTCAGCGATTCGTTGCCGTTCGCGCAGCGCGCGGCCAGGGCCGCATCGTATGACGTCACCGTGGTGTCCCCCAGGCCCACCCCGTGGTCCCTGGCGATGGAAATCACCGCGTTCGATCCCTTGACCATGGTCAGCAGGTAATTGCCCATGGAATAGGTCGTGGCCGCGGCCGTCCCGTCTTTCTTCACCGTGGCCTGCGGAACGCCCTTGTTGTTTTTCCAGTACAGCACCGACCCCTTGATCAGGGGGTTGGTCTTCTCGCCCAGATACACGTAAATCTTGCCGATGGGGTAGGCGAAATCAGCGGTGTTGTAAAAGGGCGCGGACACGGCAAAATCCTCGGCCCCGTCCTGGTTGAAATCGCCTATGGGTGAAACGGCCCATCCGAATCCGCTCACCCACTGCTGCCCTGAAAAGGTGTCCGGAATATTGGACAGGCTCACGCCGTTGGTCCATCCCGAGGCCTTTCCCTTGACCCAGTACACCTTGCCGTTGCCCGTGACGATGTCGGTGCGTCCGGAGGGATCGTGCTGAATCGCTCCGATGAGAAAATCACCGTACCCGTCGCCGTTGAGGTCGAGCCCCCCGTTGATGCCGTAGCTGCTCCAGTCTCCGTTGGTCACCCCTATCCATGAGGCGCTCGACTGGGTCAGATCATTGTTCTTGGTCCACCCGGCTGTCGGCCTGCCCAGAATCAGATAGGTTTTGCCCTTGTTGAAATTGATATCACCCTCGGTCCCTGTCGGGTATTTGGGCGAATTGACGAGCAAATCGTCGTACCCGTCGGCGTTGACGTCGCCGGCCGGGGCCACATGACGGACCGATCCGTTCCATTGATGGGCCGTTTCTTCCGTGTAGATGACGTCCGCGTAGCTGATACCGAAATTCTTGCCCCAGTTGAAACTGCTTCTCCCGAAAAAAATGTACGCTTTCGCCAGCTGGTATGGAATCGAACCGCCCAGATCCTCCGCCATGGTTCCGATGACGAAATCGGGAATGCCGTCGCCGTTGACGTCACCCAGGCCCCTCACCCAATACCCCGGCTCGGCCCCGGGAACGGGATCGCCCATGATGATGGCGTCGGCGCCCGAGGCCACGGCGACGCCTCTCGACCAGCCGGACGCTTTCCCCTTGAACAGGTATACCCTGCCGAGTGTATTCGCCGCCAGCGCGAAATCGTCATAACCGTCGCCGTTCACGTCTCCGATGAAGTCGACGCCCGTGCCCAGGCAGCTGCCGTTGCTTTCGCCGACGTACGAGGCGTTCGCAAAATCCTGCAGAATGAAATCCATCCCCCAGTCGGCCTGCGTGCGGCCGAACACAAGAAAGACATACCCCGGCTGGGTGCCGAAGGGCGCGTGCCTGGCGCCGATCAGGATGTCGGGCAGACCGTCGCCGTTGGCGTCGCCGTTCCCTCCGATCGACCACCCGGCGGCCGAACTGGCCAGGTTCGATTTGAGGCGGGCGTTCGCCAGCGACAGGCTCACATTCTGCGCAAAACCGGACGGTTTTCCGAGGATGACGTAAACGCAACCGAAATCCTTGTTGTTCCAGTCGGGGAGATCGATGTCGTGGTGGTAGTTGCCGATGATGAAATCGCCGTATCCGTCGCCGTTGAGATCTCCGGCTTTGGCCAGGCAGTAGCCCACGCGCTCGTTGTTGTGCGTGCCGATATAGCTGGCGGCCAGAGTGACGGCCTGCACGGACCTGTCGGCCTGCGGGTTCTGTTCGGACCGCGCCGCGACCGCGAGAACCGCGAACAACAGAAGCAGGCCCGGCAAAATTCCACGGATATTGGTTTTCACTGATACCTCCGCTATTTCGATGACCGTTCCGCGTCCGCATGCGGAACCGGGAGTTTCCCGCGAGTAAACAACCACCCGCGAAGCGGGTGGCTTTTGGAGTCGGCCGAAGGCCGATGACAAAAGAAGGCGCATCAGCGCCGATTAGTTTCCGATCGAGAACTCCATCCCGCCCTGGCGGGATGGAGTTTCGAAATCAATCAAACAGGAACGCGCGCGCACGAGCGCCCGCCGTTCTATCGGACCAGCAAAGCTTTCAGGCACTTATTGCTGTCTCCGCTCGAGACGCGCAGCAGGTACAAACCGCTGGCCGCAGGTCCGGAGCTGTCGTCTTTTCCGTCCCAGCGGAACAGGTGCCTTCCCGCCCCCATCATGCCGTTCCACAGCTGTTTCACCGTTTCACCGCGCTGGTTCAAAACTTCAACAGTAAAAAAACCGGGGCGCCCGGCCGTGACGCGGAAATCCGTGGACGGATTGAACGGATTGGGAAAATTGGCTTCAATGGAAAAATCGTCCGGCTTTTGGGCCTGGTTCACGCCCGTCTGCAGCACCTCGTTCCGGGCGATGCGGACGTCGTTCAGGCAGAGCCGTTTGAGAACGAAGGGTTTGGCTCCGGCTCCGGCGCGGTCTTGAACGCGCCATTGCAGCCTGAAAAGCTCCCTGCCCCTGGCGGGTCCGACGGTAAATGCCCCGATGCGCAGCGAGCCGTTCCTGTCGGAACTGAACGCATTCCACGCCGCATCGGATTCTCCGAAAACCATTCCGGCGAACGCGAAAGCGCCGCCGTCGTATTCGATGACCGCGTCCATCGAGAAAAACGGCTCCTGCGACTCCGCGGTCAGATTCATCTCAATCACGCCGTCCCTGATGAGAATGGAGCAATCCCATCCGGCCGGGGAACACGCCTTCGACAATCCCCCGTTCCAGCTGCCGTTCACGTCCCCGCGCACCCGGGCCGTAAAGTTCCGGCCTGAAATATCCTGCTGCACGTCGGTGACGGCCAGCTGGGCCGGATCGAAAAACCAGGCGCCCGCCCTTTCCGACGAACCGCTTTTCAGCCCGACGGCGTAGCGGGCGATTTCCACGGCGTCGTTCATCCGGACGGTCCCGCTGTGGTCGGCGTCGGCGGCCTCCAGGGCGCCGCCTGACAGAGCCTCGATTCCCGCGGCGTGGCGCGCCGCCAGGGCCGCGTCGTACGACGTAAGCACCGTGTCGCCGACGTCCTCTTCAAAAAGTTTGGCCGGCGCCAGCGTGTAGTTTCTGCCCTGCCTGGCTATCACGGTATACAGCCCCTGGGCGCCGCTCAGCGCGGCCACGGAATCGCCGTTGACCTTGATCGACGCGTTGCACACGGGAGAGCCCGAAACCCCGAGAACCGAACCCTGTATGTTGAACAACAGGCGGGGGCCGAGAAACAGGCACACCTTTCCGGCGTCTTCCTCGCCCATGTCGGACCGCGGCGCGGTGATGGCATAGTCGCTCGATCCGTCCCTGTTGACGTCGCCCAGAGTGGCGACGGCATGGCCGATTTCGTCGCTGGCCGTTCCCGCGAAAACGTCTTCGATCGTGCCCAAACCGGTGTTGGGGGCCCATCCGCCCGCCATGCCGTACAGAAGATAAGCCTTGCCCGAACGGACAGATCCGTTCAGGGTGTTCAACGCCCCGATGAGAAAATCGGAATACCCGTCGCCGTTGATGTCGCCCCCGCCCGATGCGGACCAGCCGGCGTTGTCCCATTCGTTCTCGCCCAGAAAGGAGGCGTCGGCCGACGACAGGCTCGCGCTTTTGGACCATCCCGACGTCTTGCCCAGAATCAGGTATACTTTTCCTCTTTCACTTCCCAGAAGCGGCGCGGTGACAAGAAAATCCGCGAACCCGTCCGCGTTCACGTCGCCCGCCCGGCCGATGCGGAACCCAGCGTTGTCGCCGGAGTTTTCGCCCCAGAAGATCACATCCGCGTTGTCCAGGTTGAACGAAGCGCCCCAGTCCACAGCCGTCCGGCCAAATATAAGGTAAACCCTTCCCGCGCCTCCAGATCCGCTGACGGCCATATCAGGCACGCCGTCTCCGTTCACGTCTCCGACGCCCTGCACATTGCCGCCCGCCCGGCCGGTATCCTGGTTCCCCATAAAAACCGCCGTCGCCGTCGCCGGGCTGGCATTTCTCTGCCATCCGCCCGCCTTCCCCAGAAAAAAGAATACCTTGCCCGAACCCGCCTTCAGCCCCGGCCCGAACGGCTGGCTGACCATGAAGTCGCCGTAACCGTCCGCATTGACGTCGCCCGCGTAATCGAGTGAATAGCCGAGGGAATAGCCCGCGCCTTCACCGCTGTACGACGCGTCCGCGGACGTGTCCAGAACCCGGTTCTTCCCCCAGTCCGCCGCGCCGCGGCCCAGCACCACGTAGAAATGGCCGGGGTTGTCGGGCGCGTAATCGGTGCGCGCGGGCGCGCCGATGAGAATATCGCTCAGGCCGTCGCCGTTGACGTCGCCGCGAAGCTTCGAGCTGCCCACCGCGTCGCCCAGGGTCCGCCCCCAGAAAATGGCGTTCGAATGCTCGTAAACGCTCCCGCTTCCGAACGTCCTGCCCGACTTGCCGAGGAACAGGAAAACGGCCCCCACGTCGGCCACCCCGGGCAGGGTCGTGACGGACGTGTGCGGCGAGCCGACGGCGTAATCGGCGAATCCGTCTCCGTTGACGTCGCCGCTACCCGAAACCGCGTACCCGACGCGCTGCAGCTTGTACAATCCGTGGACAGTCGCCGAGGCCGTCAGCTGGTCCGCGGCCGCGACACGCGCCTGCCCCGGGCACAAACACGGGAGCAGCAGAAAAGCGGGAAGAATGCGGCGCGCGCTCCGCGCAACGGCGGCCCTTGTCATCATTTCTTCTCCAATCCGGGCAAGGGGTCCGTTTCGACTTTGGCGAACAATCCCTCGGTAAATCCGCGCATCTTGCCCCAGACGCCTTCCAGGGTTCCATGCCGAATCAGATCGCGCGCCGCGGCGACGGGGAAACCGGCCAAAACAAAAAACGTGTATTTCATCCACTGGCGGGGCCCGGCGTGCTTCTTCATGAAACGCACCGCGTTGCGCGCGGCCAGGTATTTTTTTCTGTAGGAAAACTGCTCGACCGTGGCGTGCGGCTTGTGCCACACCCTGGCGAAGGGATTGAACAGGTTCCGGTATCCCGCCTTCTTGACGCGGACCGAGAGATCCGTATCCTCAAACCAGTACCCCGCGAATCCGGGGTCGAACAATCCCACGGTTTCGAGTATCTTTCTCTTCACGAGCAGGGCTCCGCCCCAGAGATAGTCCACTTCCTCGACGCGGTCGTACTGCCCGTTGTCGATCTCGCGGTCGCCGCGTCCCCGTCCGACGTTCTGCGTGAAATCGATGATCCCCCCCGCCGAGAGCAGCACGTTGGGCTTGCTGTGGTCGTACATTTTGGCCCCCACCATGCCGGCGCTTTCATTTGATTCGGCCGTCTCGAGCAGCCTGTCGAGACAGCCCTGGTCCACGACGATATCGTTGTCGACCATGAAAACGTAATCGGCCCGGGTTTGAAGGGCCCGGCGCAGGCCTATGTTTTTTCCCTCCTGGGCTCCGTAATTTCTGTCGTTCACCACCAGCACGACGCCGGTAAAAGCCGTCCGCACCGCTTCGACCGATCCGTCGGTCGAGGCATTGTCGACCACGATGACGTCCCGGACGGGATATGTCATCCCGCGGATATGGGTGATGCAATCGAGAAGCATGTCTTTCCGGTTCCAGTTGAGAATCACCACCGCGACGCGGATGTCGTTTTTCAATCGGTCCCCTTCGGATGTGTCTTGATTATAATCACTTTGGACGGGTTCCGGCCAGTATGCCCGAAAAAAGCGCACCCCACTCGCTCTTTTCCACCGTGCGTGTGAGGAAAAGACCTGCAAAATACAAGAGCGCTGCAAAAACAAGACCCGCCGCGACGGACCAGCGCTGCACCAGCCAATATCCCGCCAGCGCGGCGCATCCCACGGCCAGGGGTTTGACAACGGCCACGAACAGCGGCAGACGCATCAGCCTGAAATGGATGGCCGCAAACACCCCTGCGAAAATGGCGAACTCCCCGGCCAGCGTGGAAACAGCCGCGCCATTGAATCCGAAACGAGGGATGAGCAGGGCGTTGAAAATGACCTTGACGGCCAGCCCCGCCGCGCCGAAAACAAGCATGGTCTTCTGCCGGCTCGCGGAAATCAGTACGGCGTTGAGCATCCAGTTCGGATACTCGAACAGAATGGCCAGGAACAGGAT